>JBDSHL010000314.1:0-5915 GCA_039918515.1 Saprospiraceae bacterium
AGGTAGGATATTATTTACGACTGGACTTATATAGCTTGTATTTTGAATGATGAATTCTCTACTACTCTCATTCCCTGATGCATCTGAAATAACCAAGATGACTTGATGTTCTAGTCCATCTCCAATATAAAAAAATCCATCATTTTCTACAGTCTGATAAATTGGAATTTTATTTCCCTGCAATTTAAAACAACGTTGAAATCTTCCTTGTCCTAATCCTTTATAATCGATATGTGCATTTATATATCTTGCATCTTCTATCGACCAATGATCCATACTAAAAGAATAAAATAAGCTATGATCAATAAATAATTTCAATGATTTGATACCAAGTGTTCTCCACGAATTGTTCATTTTGTCAAATGCCTCTACACCTACACCGAATATTTCGCCTGGAACTAATATTTTACTTTTTATTTTATTTGCAAGAAATACTTTTTCAGAAACAGAATTTCCATCGAGGTCAAAACCATACAATTTCAATTTTCTAAATTGAGGTGAAATATTGTCTTCTGCTACAAGACCATATTCACTTGGATCCAACACTTCTTCAGTTCCAGTGATTCTTAATTCAAAATGCAAATGCGCTCCTTGACTGTCTCCTGTATTTCCCATAATGGCAATTGAATCACCTGCTTTGACAACCAAATCATTAGGTCGAAATTCTATTTCTAATTCATTCTTTTGTAATCGATATTGTTCCGCTTTTACCTTCTCTTCTATATCTGGTCTAAAGCTTCTACAATGTGCATAAACGGTCGTATAACCGCTGGGATGTTCAATATAAATTGACTTGCCATAATTTTTTGAATCGATTTTAATTTTTTTGACAAATCCATCAGCAGCAGAATAAATACTATCTCCTTCAACTCCATGAGCAGATCTGAGGTCTATTCCAGCATGAAAATGATTGTTTCGCAACTCTCCAAAACTCCCTGTAACGGATATTTGATACTTAAGTGGGGCTATCAATAAAAAAGGCAAATGTGGCTTTGCAATGATGGTGGCATTGCTCATTCTCAAAACAATACTCATACTAAGAATAATAACCAACAATTTCTTAATCATACCTAATCCTACTAAGGGAGCGCAAAAATAGACTTTATTAACTTTCCAAACGCATTTTCTACATCTATCTTCCCAGAATTAATATCCTCCTTAAGATTTTCCACCTCATTTTTGAATTTTTCTCCTTGTTCCAACTTAATTTTTAAAGCGTTTATCCAGTTGCGCTCAAAAAAAGCAGTATCCTTAGCATTTCTATAAGTAATTAGCTTGTTTTCAATTAATAATGAATTATAATAATCATTAATATGAAGATTCAATTTTTCGAATAATTCAGGCTTTAGGATTGAAGTTTTATAAATCGCTGCGGAATGATTTTTTTCCCTTAGAGGAAGATGACTTAAAACGGAAGAAAGCTCTGTAAATGTTTCATTAGCTTTAGCTTCAAGCACACCGTCTGACTTATTAATTACAAATATATCAGCCCACTCCATTATGCCTCGCTTCAATGCTTGAAGTTCATCTCCTGATCCTGGTTGAACTACATAAATCAGAAGATCACATAAATTCACAACATCAATTTCTGATTGCCCTATTCCCACCGTTTCAATAATTATTCGCTGATATCCTGCGGCTTCCAGTACTTTTAAAGAATTTCTGGTATTTCGACTTAATCCTCCAAGCAGGTTTGATGAAGAAGTTGGGCGAATAAATGCGTTCTTTTCTTGTGAAAGTATGGTCATTCTTGACTTATCTCCCAGAATACTGCCATACGATATGCTGCTACTCGGATCAATGGTCAAGACTCCTACCTTTAGATTTTCTTTCAACATCAGAAGACCCAGACATTCAATGATGCTGCTTTTACCTACACCAGGAGAACCCGTAATACCAATTCGAAGACTCGTAGAAGATCTATTCAGTGGAAGTTGTTCAATTAATTTTTTAGCAAATTCGAGGTCTTCTATTTTGTTACTTTCTAACAGTGTCAAAGCCTTTGAAATAGCTTGTCTATCGCCTTCAGTGATCTTTTTCGTCCAATTATGTACATTATCTTTATACAATATATAAATATTTAATATATAAAATACAATAATACAGTCACAAATATATAGTAATTACAGTATTTTTAAAAATGTTACCTTCCAATCATCATTATTATTGTCGACAATTACACCTTCAATTGCTTATAATTGGTACAGAAGCAAAGGAATAATCGAACATGAATTCTTATTTACCATTCCCCTAAGTCATGAGTCACTTTCTTAATTCTAAGTATCATTCAATAATAGGATGAAAAACACAAAATCAATTTTTTTATATATAATAAAAATAAATACTATATAAATTTCTGTTTTTCATATAACAACATATTTAATTTAGGATTCTAATAAGGAAAAATGAGCTTAAATGTTAAACCGTTAAGTTTTAGGTCGAATTGTTAAATCAAATATCCTATTTTCAATACTCTAAATGAATTTTAGCCCTTAAAATATTGAGTAAATTAAACAATTTCAAGCGATTAGGGTTAGTTTTACGTCGACTTTGTCAACAACATTCTCAATATGGAACTTAAAAAAATTTATCTAGATAACAATGCCACCACTCCTTGTGATCCAAGGGTAGTTCAGACTATGTTGCCATACTTTTATGAGCATCCTGGCAATGCTGCCAGTCGCAGTCATCCATTTGGTTGGGAGGCAGAAGATGCTGTGGATAAAGCGAGAAAACAAATAGCTGATCTGATCCATGCGGATGAGAAAGAAATCATCTTTACTTCTGGGGCTACTGAGTCAGATAATCTTGCAATTAAGGGAGTCTTTGAAATGTATAGTCGTAAAGGCAATCATATAATAACAGCAACAACGGAACATAAAGCCGTTCTGGATTCCTGCAAAAGCCTTGAAAAAAAGGGTGCAGAAGTAACCTATCTTAAGGTCAATAATGAAGGATTAGTAGATCTTAAAGAATTAGAAGCAGCTATTAGGCCAACTACAATTCTAATCTCTATTATGTGGGCAAATAATGAAACTGGAGTTATCCAACCCATTCGTGAAATTGGTCAAATTTGCGCCAAACATGGTATCCTATTTATGTCTGATGCCACTCAAGCAGTTGGTAAGATCCCAGTTAATCCAAGAGAATTAGGAGTTCACCTCATGGCCTTCACTTCTCATAAAATGTATGGACCTAAAGGTGTTGGTGCGTTGTACATAAGCCGTAAAGATCCAAGAGTAAAAGTCACTGCACAATTGGATGGTGGAGGTCACGAAAGAGGAATGCGAAGTGGAACTTTAAATGTTCCAGGTATTGTCGGATTCGGAAAGGCAGCAGAAATTGCAATGAATGAAATGGAGCAAGAAGGTAAAAGACTCTCAAAACTAAGAGATAGACTTGAAGAAGGCTTTAAGTCTAAATTAGAAGAAGTTTATATCAATGGTTCTAAGGTACATAGAATGCCTCATGTTACGAATATTTCCTTCAAACATGTTGAAGGTGAGGGTTTAATGATGACTTTCAACCAACAGATCGCACTTTCTTCTGGTTCAGCTTGCACTTCAGCTTCCTTGGAACCTTCTTATGTTCTTATTGCTTTAGGTCTAGGTGATGATCTTGCTCATTCGTCTTTAAGATTCAGTCTCGGAAGATTTACAACAGCGGAGGAAATTGAACTTACTATAGATTCAATATCTGCAGGAGTCAACCACATGAGAGATTTATCCCCCATCTGGGAGATGTATAAGGAAGGAGTTGACTTGACCAATGTTGAATGGTCAGCACATTAATCGAAACTAATTGATAAAAAAGGAATTCTATTCTATAGTTTTACGTTCTTAAATATAAATATGTTATGGCTTATTCTGAAAAAGTTCTAGAACACTTCAAAAATCCTCGCAACGTTGGTAGCATGGATAAAGCAGATATCAATGTTGGTACTGGATTGGTAGGAGCTCCTGAGTGTGGAGATGTCATGAGACTTCAAATACGGGTAAATCCTGAAACAAATAAAATTGAAGACGCCAAATTCAAAACTTTTGGCTGTGGATCTGCAATTGCTTCTTCTTCTCTTGCCACAGAGTGGTTGAAAGGCAAGCATATTGATGACGCCATGAAAATAGACAATATGGATATTGTTGAAGAATTGGCTTTGCCACCAGTTAAGATCCATTGTTCAGTTCTAGCTGAAGACGCTATCAAAAGTGCAATTAAAGATTATCAAGTGAAAAATGGACTTGTTGCCGTTGAAGCCCATTCCTAAATTTTAATTATTCTTATTTAATATGATTCATGTCGCACAAAGTGCTAAAGATCGCATACTCGAATTGCAAAATTCAGCTCACGTTGAAAAAGAGCATTTTGTCCGTGTCTCTGTAACCAGTGGTGGATGTAGCGGATTATCCTACAATCTAGAATTCGATGATGAGTTGGTTCCTAATGACCAAGTTTTTGAAGACAACGGAATCAAAGTAGTCACAGATTTAAAAAGCTTTCTATATCTTTTTGATTCAACCCTAGAATTCTCTGGTGGTCTGGATGGAAAAGGATTTCACTTTGTGAATCCTAACGCTTCTCGTTCGTGTGGATGTGGGGAAAGTTTCGCAGTATAGATTGAAACCTTTTTATATTGCTAACATTGAGTAGCTGTTTAATAAAAATCACTTAGTTTTCTCATATTTTCTATTATTTGATACACTGCTGGGCACACTTCTATATTTCTATACGTTAAGTCTAGAATCTGTGTCATATTCTTGCGATTAGTGTGAGGATATTCTCTACACGCTTTAGGTCTCTTTTCATACACCGAACAATAATTGTCATCACTAAGAAAGGGACACGGACTTGAATTAAAGACGTAATCATTATCTTCATCAATACGTAGATATTTTTCTGTAAAGTCTGAAGGCTTCATCTTTACCGCTTTAGACAAGGTTTCTATATCTTTTGGAAACAACATGGGGCTCGTCGTCTTGCAACAATTCGCACATTTAAGACAATCTATTTTTTCAAAAACTTCTTCGTGTAATTGATAAAATTTCTCATCGAGAATTTTCGTTTTTTGATGTTTTAATTTTTTAAAAAATTGCTTATGCTCTTTTTTTTTGTTATCTACAAGTTGAGCGTGTTTTTTAAGATCCACTGTTATATTAGTTGATCGAAAATTTAATTTACCAGTAGATTCCTTAATGCAATGATTTTATCCACCAATTCAGCTGCTATTCTTAATTGAGCTTCCTGAGTTGAAGCAGCTATGTGAGGACTTAGCGAAATCTTTGGATGATTTATAAGACGATTATTAATATTAGGTTCGTTCTGGAATACATCCAATCCTGCGGAAGCAATCATTCCTTTATCTAACGCATGCAGCAAAGCATCTTCATCTATGTTCTCTCCTCTTGAAGTATTTATGATAATACAACTTTTCTTCATCAATTTGAATTCTTGTTCTCCTAAAATTGCTTCACCCAAGAATGGAGCATGAAGACTTATATAATCTGCAAGGCCCAAGGCTTCATTCTTATCTATGATAGATAATTCATAATCGACCTGTTGATCTCCTAAAGTCAATCGAACTTCTGCAGAGTTGATAAAGGGATCTACAACCAAAACTTTCATTTCAAGTGCCAAGGCCATTTTAGCCAACTCAGAGCCTATTCTTCCAAAACCTATCAATACAAGATTCTTACCTTTCACTTCAGTTGAGCTTGAAAGTTGTTTTTTTAAGGCATTGAAAGATTCTGGATTCTGTAAAGACCTGTTGGTAATTTGTAATGATCTGGTCAGCGTAAGCATATGAGCCATTGCTAGTTCTGCAACTGATCTTGAAGAGGCAGCAGGAGTATTAATTACATCTATGCCTTTTGAACGAGCATATTCTACATCAATATTATCCATTCCTACACCGGCTCTGG
>JBDSHL010000315.1:0-7741 GCA_039918515.1 Saprospiraceae bacterium
GTTCTCATGATCAAAAAATCATTGGTATATACAAGTAAAACTTATTGCAATTATCATTTAGTACAGGTTTACTAGTTGACATATATTATAATATACTCCGTAGGAGTAAAAATTTTGTAGAGATAGATGAAATTCGTCGCATTTATAGTAAAATAGTTACCATCCAAGTATTATAAAACTTATTTATTCTATCTCAATTTGAATATAGAAATGTTTCTAATCTCATTTCTATTTCTGGCCAATCTTCTTTAGAAATTAGATACTCGTAATTTGGCCTATTTAATTCTCCAGCGTATGCCACATTAATTTCACGAACTTTTAATGCTCCCAATCTTTCAATTGATTTCTGTGAACGCACATTGTTTTTTCCAATATGAAAAAGAACTTTATTGACATATTGGAAAGCGTATTGCAACATTAATAATTTAAGCGAATAATTATATTTTCCTCCCCAAAATTCTTTTCGAAAAAAAGTGTAACCAATGTGTACTGAACTATTTTCTATGTGAAAATCGTAATATCTCGAACTACCAATGACTTGACCGTTTATTTGATTTTTAACCAACAAAGCACCTTTGAATTCTAATGCGTGTTTGAAAAAATTCATAAATACTTCTTTTTTATAGCGATCGGGATTAGGATGTTGTTCCCAAACCAATGGGTCAGAAGCCGCATCATATAAAACCTCAAAATCATCTTCAAGGAGTGGGTTAGCGGAAATAAATTGATTGAATAAATACGGCTGTAAATTCATCACAAGAAATAATTACTTCATGAAATGCTTCAGCGTAATTATTTCTTGTGGAGTCAGATGTCTAAATTTTCCTCTAGGAATCCCTTTTTTGGTCAATCCGGCATAATATACGCGGTCTAGTTTTTCAACTACATATTCTAAGTGTTCAAAAATTCGTCGGATAATTCTGTTTTTACCACTGTGAATTTCAATTCCCACTTCATCCTTTTTATTATCTACAAAATCAATACCATCAACCATGGCTTTTCCATCATCAAGTACAACACCAGCAATAATTCTTTCAAGATCGTTTTTGCTAAGCGCTTTATTTAATGTTACATGATATATTTTTTTTGTTTTGAAAGATGGATGTGATAATTTCTGAGCCAACTCACCGTCATTTGTCATTAACAGTAGTCCAGTAGAATTTCTATCTAATCTTCCAACTGGAAATATTCTTTCCGGAATATGATTTTCGATCAACTCAAGAACTGTATGTCTGGTTTTTTCATCTTTAAGGGTGGTAATATAATTTTTAGGTTTATTGAGAACTATATAGACCTTATTTTCCTGTTGTTGAATTCGTTTATCTTCGTAAAATATTTTATCTGAATCCTTAATTACATAAGATGGATTTGTTTCTACAACCCCGTTTACTTTAACTTTACCAGCTTTGACCAAAGTTGCCGCCTCTCGTCTGCTACAAATTCCACAGTGCGCTACAAATTTGTTGAGACGCATAATTGAATCAACCGATGCATCTTCTGTAATTTTTTTTGGGCTAGGCTTTGATTTAGAATGGTATGTTGTCTTCTTCATTAAGTCGTGAAGGTATGATTTTTATATTAGGTGAAGCAGATCCGCCGAACATACTATGCTCTTCAGAGTATGGTATAAACTTTGCAAAGCTATCTTTGAATATCATCTTAATGGTATCTGTTGCACCATTTCTGTGCTTGGCAATAATCAATTCAGTTAAACCTCTAACAACTTCACCAGGATCATCTAAATCATAATATTCTGGTCTGTAAATAAATAATACCATATCCGCATCTTGTTCTATTGCTCCTGACTCTCTAAGATGGGACAATTGAGGTCTTTTATTTCCAGTGTTGGTTTCTGCCTGACGATTCAACTGAGATAAAGCAATTACTGGAATATTTAACTCTTTCGCAAGTCCTTTTAATGCTCGAGAAATTGAAGATATTTCCTGTTCCCGATTGGTCCTCTTATCTGAACCGCCAATCGTCATTAATTGCAAGTAATCAATGATTACCATACTAATCCCATGATTCTGATGCAACCTTCTGCATTTTGCTCTTAATTCAAAGACGTTAAGCGAAGGAGTATCATCAATAAATAATGGAGCATCACTTAATTTTTCAATTGCATAATTTAATTGCGTCCATTCATATTCTTCAAGACGAGCATTGCGCAATTTGCTTCCTTCTATTTCTGCCTCCATTGAAATCAATCGATTAACCAACTCAAGATTATTCATCTCCAAAGAGAACAATGCCACAGGTTTATGATAATCTAAAGCAGCATTTCTTGCTAGAGCCAAGGTCAATGCAGTCTTACCCATACCTGGACGGGCTGCTACAATAATTAAGTTGGATTTTTGCCATCCTGAAGTAAGTTTATCCAAGTCGGGAAATCCCGATGGAATTCCTGTCATTCCTTCTACTGAATTCGATAATTCTTCAAGCTGTTTCTGAGCTTTTCGCGCAAGCGAACCAACTGTCTCGTATCCCCTTCTTAAGTTTTTGTCTGTAATTTCATATAAGTTCTGTTCTGCCTGATCCAACATATCGAGAACATCCTTCGAATCTTCAAAGGCATCTTTAATGATTAGAGTGGAAACGCGAATGAGTTCTCTTTGAATGAATTTCTGAGCGACAATTCTGGCATAATATTCTGTATTGGCAGAAGAACTCACTTTATTTGATAATTCAAGAATAAATGGAAGACCTCCAACTTCTTCTAATTGACCCATCTTTCTCAATTGTTCTGAAACTGTAAGTACATCAATTGGTTGAGTATGTTCGAAAAGATAGATCATTACATTATAGATGATCTGATGCGTTGGTTTGTAGAATGATTCTGCACGTAAAGATTCCATCGCAATTGAAATGGAATCTTTGTCAAGCATTATTGAACCAAGTATGGCCTCTTCCAGAATAATAGCCTGAGGTTGTAAACGTTCATAGGAAAGGTTAGAAAAATCTGCTGGCAGTCTTCCCTCTGCACTTGTTAAAGTTCTCTTCGTTGTTCCCGGTAATGTGGACATTATTTCTTGATTGGCGCTACAAAAGTAGAAATATCAAATGACTAATAAATTATATATAATAAATTTCTATGTTAGAAACTTCTTCAAAACCGTTGATAAGCTGTTAAAAACTAATTCCCAAAGTTAGCTTGGAAAACCATCATATTATAATTTTATATAATATATTTTAAACTTTTTTTCCATTGACTTCAATATCAAAGACTTATTAAAAAAAAGTATAATAAATGAATTTCTATAATATGAGGTCCTCTTCTTAAATGATTAAAAAAAGCCTCTTGACGTGTCAAAAAGGCTTTAGTTTTTTGTTAGAAAAAATATTATATATATATTATTATAATATATATTACTTTGATTTACCTATGTTATTAAGTTTATTTTGAACACTTTCAACGATTTTAGTTTGGGATTGAATTTCACCCTCTGCTTTTATCTGATCTTTAGTATTGGTTATGATATTGTCTTCCGCCCTTCTGATTTTGGCCTTAGCTTCGTCGATAGCCTTGTGATAAGAATTATTGTCTTTTTTTAACTTTTCGAGTCCTTTCATGGATTTCTTCAGTTTATTTGATTCAACTTCTAGCTCTTCTTTGACTTTTTCTCTTTGAACTTCATATCCAAATTCCGTCATAAAATTCAGTGCTGCATCAAACTCCTTTGGATTATCAGCCGAATTCAGGAAGCCATCTTTGATATCAAAAAAGACAGTAATTTCATTGTCTCGAATTCTTGAATAAACATCCATATTATCTGAACGAATTGAAATTATTTTTGCATCGGTAATATAGTTCTCTTCTGCTTTTCTGTTTCGCTCAAGTCTGCCAAAATCTTTGCAATACTTCTTCCACATCTTAGAAATGAATTTTTCATCTACGTTAGGAATATCTACAAGAATCCCTGATTGCACACCTAAGCTCATTTGACGTTTTACCTCTGATCCTTGACCAAAAAAGATGTGTGAACTTATACTGAATAAGAAAATGAGTAAAATATTTTTCATAGTGTTAAATTTATCGCTTTTCAAATAATCAAGATTAATTATTAAATCCTACACTGGTTGAATAATTTTTATATGCGTTTAATCCACATTGAATAAAATCAAAATACTCTGGAATCCCATCTTTGAATCCTCTTGGTTTAGACATAACTTTTTCATCTGGACTAATAATTACATAAAGCGGCTGCGAATTCTGATTAAAATTGACAATCTGAAAATCAGCCCATTTGTTGCCAACGTTTCGAATTGGATTATGGGTCACTGTTGAAACCAATTCTTTCTCCAATAATTCTCTATCGTCTACATAAAGCGACACCAACACAAAGTCTTTATTCAGACTATTCCTAATTTTATCATCTACCCAGATGTGTTCTTCTGTCTTCCGACAATTCACACAACCATAACCTGTAAAATCAATAAACAGCGGTTTTTTTTGCTCTCTTGCATAAGTTAATGCTTCATAATAATCATGAAAACAATCAATATTGTTAGCGCATTTGGTAAAAGAAATAAATCTTGATTTCATCTCAGCATTTATCTCAGGCTTATCCAGAAAATAATTATACGTAGTAGGAGGTGCTAATCCACTCATCAACTTTAATGAACTATAGGTTTGAAACTCTTTTGAATATCGAAATCCTGTTCCAAGATATATTGTAATTCCCAAAAATAACAAGGCAAAGATCCATCGAGTTACGGACAATTTTCTTATGGGTGAATCATGTGGAAATTTGATTAAGCCAAATAAATAAATAGTCGTTAAACCAAATATGATTACCCATAATCCCATAAATAATTCATATCCTAGAATTCCCCAATGCTTGGTCATATCAGCAATGCTTAAAAATTTAAAAGCAAGTGCTAACTCGAGAAATCCTAAAACAACTTTGACATTCGTCATCCATGAACCTGATCTTGGAAGACTGTTCAGATAGGCAGGAAAAGCAGCGAAAAGCCCAAAAGGTAATGCAAGTGCCATGGAGAAACCAAGCATAACTATAGTTGGCCCTACGGGACTTTTGGCTGATTCAACTATGGCAGTTCCAATGATTGGTCCAGTACAAGAGAAGGAAACTAAAGCCAGTGTAAAGGCCATAAAAAAAATTCCTATCAATCCTCCTTTATCAGCCATTGCATCAGATTTATTTGACCAACTGCTTGGTAAAGTAATCTCATAATAACCAAAAAAAGAAAAAGCAAAAAAGATAAATACGATAAAAAATAAAACATTTGCTAACCAATTTGTAGATAATTCATTTAAAGCTGTAGCGCCAAAAAAAGAAGTGATTACGATTCCAATAAATACATAAATCACTACTATAGAAAATGCATAGATCAATCCATTTCTAATCCCTGATTTTTTATCTTTACTTCCTTTGGTGAAAAAAGAGACGGTTAGAGGTATCATTGGGAATACGCAAGGAGTAAGCAAGGCTAATAATCCACCAATGAATCCAAATAAGAAAGTCCAAAGATGATTTGTTCCCTTAACATTATCTTCGCCACATTGTCCAATAGGATTCGAAAGAGTCTCTTTGATCGAAGCAATATTTTGATTGAGTGAATTTCCCTCAATTTTAATTTCACCAATCCCACTCATCGGATTTGATCCTTCAAGTATTATTTCATTTTTATCGGCTTTAATTTCAAATGCTAAACTTTTGGGTGGAAGACATTTAGAATCATCACAAGTTTGAAAAGTAAAAAAACCTTTTATAGGAATGGAAGTATTGATTAAATCTAACTTTTGAATAAATTTAACGGATTCTTTGAATTTGACAACATTCATTTCAAACAAATCATCAAATCCACTATACTTATGCTGACTCTCTTCTTCAATTTTTCCTCCAACTTTGAATTGATCTCCTGATGTATAACTAATTTCTGTTGGCATTGGTCCGCCTTCACCCATCTGACTAGAATAAATATGCCATCCATTCTCAATATTTGCAATAAATTCAATCGCAATTTGCTTCTCGCTAATTTTTTTTATACTTGCTGAAACCTTAACGGGATTGTGTATTAGATCTAATTTCAATGAATTATTATCTAAATCATTCAGGGAAGCAGTCAACCCTTTTTGATCTTTTGGTTTTTCTTCCACTGGAACTGGATTTGAATTATTTTCAGATTGAATATTTAATTCAAATGATTTGGTTGTTGGTGGAATGCAAGTTTCACTATTACAACACATATAGTAAGCACTTGCTTTTATGATTTTTAGATTTGAGCTGGCTTTGAATTTTTGAACAAAGTCTACGTGTTCATAATACTTTGCAAGAATTTTATTGTCAAACAATGGCTCAGCTGCTTTTTTCAAATGTCCTCTTTCTTCTACTTTCCCAATGATATCCAAGCCAGCAATTTTATCGATACTAATTTCTGAGGGAATGGCTGCATCGGGATCAGAGGATTGACTATAGATGCACCAACCTTCATCCAATTTGGCACTTAATACCAATTCATATTCTTGATTGCCTAAATTATTGATTTTGGATTCCCAATGAACAGGATCTAAAATCTGTGCATTAGAATTAAATATACCAATAAAAATAAAGAATAATAGCTTGTTAAAACTCATTTGAATTTGAAATTTGCAAGACAAAAATAAAACATAAAATCTAGTAATACCTGAAATAGCCGATACTATAACGGTATTTTAACCAAAATTAAGCCAATAACATCTGATGTTCCTTGACCCAAGAGAATAAACTACTCATCAAAGCTTTACCATCGATATTGCCTAGTTCTGATTCTGCAGCTCTTTCAGGATGTGGCATCAAAGCACACACATTCTTATTGAAATTGCAGATTCCAGCAATTCCCATCCTTGAACCATTTACATTGGTCTGATCGTTGACTTGACCCAAAGAATCAGAATATTGAAACATAATTTGTTTATTGTCTTGAAGAGATTGTAAAGTTGTATCATCACAATAATATCTCCCATCTGCATGCGCGATAGGAATCATATAGGCTTTGTCTTTGTCAAGATTATAAGACATTGGAGTCTCATTACTATAGGGTTTAAGATATACGTTTCGACAAATAAAATGCTGTGCCTCATTAACGAGCAATTGCCCTGGAAGCATTCCGGCTTCACAAAGTATCTGAAAGCCATTACAGATTCCTACTACCATTCCTCCGCGATCCGCAAAAGAAATAACGGCTTCCATTATAGGTGAAAATCTCGCAATAGCCCCACATCTTAAATAATCCCCATAGGAGAACCCTCCAGGGATGAAGATGATATCTCCAGGGTTATAATTTTTTAACTGGCTTTCCTTATGCCAGATCCTTTCTACAGGGTAGTTGAATACCTCATTGATGACATACAAAAGATCATCATCACAATTAGATCCAGGAAAAGTTATCACTCCACACTTCATATTACCAGTTTTGAAGTTGCAAAAATAAGGCAAATAACACAAAGAAAAGATGCAATGTTTCCGCCATTAGCTGATTTTTAATTTTTGCAAGCATGATACTTGTAAAAACGGTCAATGGGGTTATAAGAATCAACAAATGGCTAACTGAATTTATTTTCACAAAAAAAGTACTCAATAGACTTATAAAGCAAGCCCAAAATAAAAAATCGAAACTTTTCTGCAGCGAAATATTTAATTTAAAATGAAATAAATTGAATCGTATTAATACAAATATAAATAAAAAAAATATTAATGTAAATGCAATCAAACCCTTGTTCCCAAATTGCATTGAAAAC
>JBDSHL010000316.1:0-6894 GCA_039918515.1 Saprospiraceae bacterium
CAATAAAATATATGCTAGAGGTGCATGCGACGATAAAGGTCAGGTCTTTATGCATATAAAAGCACTTGAAACCATGCTTGCTACCAATTCACTTCCTTGTAATATTAAGTACATGATTGAAGGTGAGGAAGAAGTGGGATCGTCTAATTTAGGAGCTTTCCTTGAAGCTAATAAAGACAAACTTAAGGCTGACATCGTTTTAGTAAGTGATACCTCTATGATAAGTATGGAAAACCCTTCCATAGAAACAGGTCTTCGCGGTTTATCTTATATGGAAGTTGAAGTTGTTGGCCCCAACAGAGATTTGCACTCAGGAGTGTATGGAGGAGCCGTTGCAAATCCAATCACCATTCTGGCCAAAATGATTGCTTCTATGCACGATGAAAATAATCATATCACCATTCCAGGATTTTATGATGATGTTATAGAATTGACATCAGAAGAAAGAACTGAATTGAATAAGGCCCCATTTAATCTCAACGATTATAAGTCCGACTTAAAAGTAAAAGAAGTCTGGGGGGAAAAAAATTATACTACATTAGAAAGAACAGGCGTTCGACCAACTTTAGAATTAAATGGTATTTGGGGCGGATATATTGGAGAAGGAGCTAAAACTGTGTTGCCTTCAAAAGCATCTGCAAAAATTTCTATGCGTTTAGTACCAAACCAACAATCGAAAAAAATTTCTGATTTATTTAAAAATTATTTTGAGTCAGTCGCTCCGCCTTATGTTCAAGTTAAAGTAACAGAACATCATGGAGGTGAACCTGTCGTAACTCCTACGGATAGTAAAGCCTATCGCGCTGCAGCATTGGCTATAGAACAAAGTTTTGGAAAAAAACCAATTCCTACAAGAGGAGGAGGTAGCATTCCTATCATTGCATTGTTTGAAAAAGTCTTAGGATTAAAAACAGTCCTCATGGGATTTGGACTAGATTCAGATAATATTCATTCACCCAATGAACATTTCGGTCTTTTAAACTTTCAAAAAGGAATTGAAACTATACCGATGTTCTTCCAGAATTACACACAAATTAAATAACTAAAATTAATATGGAAAAATTATTCATTGCACTTAGTCTTATCTTTTTATATTCTTGTTCATCAAGTCAAACTGTAAGTTTGAAAAAGAAGGAAGTAAATAAAAGTATAAATACAAATACACAAAATAATCAAAATAAAATGGATACATTCAGTTACAGTTTGGGCGTACTTTTTGCCAAAAGTCTAATAGAACAAGGCGTTGAAAATGTAAAAACAGAAGATGTTGCAAAAGGAATGAAGGATATGCTTTCTGGAAAACCTGAAATGACATTGGAACAATGCTCTGCAAATTATAGTACTGGTGTTCAACAAGCTTCCTTAAAGAAAAATGGTGGAGTGAAAGAGGAAGGAGAGAAATTTCTAGCAGAAAATAAAAAAAGAACCGGAGTAATAACCACCCCAAGTGGCTTGCAATATGAAGTTATTAAAATGGGAAATGGTGTTAAGCCAACTGCAACAAGTAAAGTTAAAGTACATTATCATGGTACAACAATTTCAGGTAAAGTTTTTGATAGTTCAGTACAAAGGGGAGAACCAATCTCTTTTGGTTTGAACCAAGTAATATCAGGCTGGACGGAAGGCGTTCAACTTATGCCCATAGGATCTAAATTCAAATTTTTCATTCCTTATAATTTGGCCTATGGAGAACGTGGAGCCGGTGCGGATATAAAACCTTTTGCTGCTTTAATATTTGAAGTAGAATTATTGAATATAGAGGAATAGAGAACGAACTATGAGTTATGAACGATGAGTATTGAACGATGAATTATGAACGATGAGTTATGAATTTTAGTACAAGTTTATAATTTAGCACTAATCTTGTTTCAGCATTCATATTTTATATTTCATAATTAGTTTAAGTTTATCATTCATATTTCATAGTTCATAATTAGATTACTTTCATCATTCTTAGTTCATAATTAATTTAAGTTCATAACTTATAATTCATATTTCTTAATTAGTTTAAGTTCATAGTTCATAATTTGATTACTTTCATCATTCATATTTCATAACTCATAGTTATTTTACGTTCAAAACTCATAATTCATAGTTTATATTTATTTAAAGTTCATGAGGATCGATATCATTTCAGCAGTGCCGGGCTTGTTAGAAAGTCCATTCAGTCATTCCATTTTGAGAAGAGCTGAGGAAAGAGAATTGTTGCAAATCAAAATTATCGATTTAAGAGAATTTGGATTGGGGCCACATAAGCAAATTGATGATTATGCTTATGGAGGTGGCTCGGGAATGGTAATGATGGTTGAGCCGTTATCGAATTGTATACAATCCTTGCAAAGTAAAAATACATACGATGAGATTATTTTTCTTACACCAGATGGAGAAAAATTAAATCAAGGTATTTCAAATACACTAAGTTTAAAGTCTAATTTATTATTAATTTGTGGGCACTATAAAGGTATTGATCAAAGAATCAGAGATCGTTATGTTACCCTTGAAATTTCTATAGGCGATTATGTGTTAAGTGGTGGCGAATTAGCTGCTGCAGTACTTATAGATTCAATTGGTAGATTAATTCCAGGAGTGTTGAATGATGAAACTTCTGCTTTGACAGATTCTTTTCAAGATAATCTATTGGCACCTCCGATTTATAGTAGACCTGTTGACTTTGAAGGTATGAAAGTTCCAGATATATTACTCAGTGGTCACGAAGCAAAAATAGAAGATTGGCGTTATGAACAATCATACCAAAGAACAAAAGAAAGACGCCCACATTTGTTAGATTGAAAAAATTCATACTTCTTAATAAATTGTGAATTAACGATTTTATCATTTAATTTACTTATCTTTGCGATGTTCATTAATTTGGCGGCATTACAAGCCAGTATGGCAATCTTTGAACTTGCCAATAATTTATCCCTTAAAAGGATATACTCGTTTCTGATGATGATGTTAGTACATCATTCCCGCATCATTTATTAAATTTATAATTTGTTATTTACAGACTTAAACATTAGTAAGCCTATCCTTGATGCGCTTATTGAAGAATCTTATTCAACACCAACGCCCATTCAAGCACAAGCAATACCCTCAATTTTAGAAGGAAAAGATTTGCTGGGTTGTGCACAAACAGGAACTGGAAAAACGGCAGCTTTCGCCATTCCTATCCTTCAATTGCTTTCTATACCAAAGCAAAACACGAAAGCAAATGTGCGCCCTATTCGAGCACTAATTCTAACTCCAACTAGAGAATTAGCCATTCAGATACAAGACAGCTTCAACGCCTATGGAAGGCATTTAAGAGTAAGAAACTTAGTTGTTTTTGGTGGTGTAAATCAGAATCCTCAAGTCGATGCATTAAGACGAGGAATAGATGTTCTAGTGGCAACTCCTGGAAGATTATTGGATCTTATGAATCAAGGTCATATTCGATTGAACGAAATTGAAATTTTTGTTCTTGACGAAGCAGATAGAATGTTAGATATGGGATTTGTCAATGATGTCAGAAAAGTTATCTCTAAAATACCAGTTAAAAGGCAAACGCTTTTCTTCTCTGCCACCATGCCTGAAGAAATACAATCTTTGGCCAATAGTATTCTTAAAGATCCCGTTATGGTATCTGTGACTCCTGTGTCATCCACTGTGGAAGCTATTCAACAATCTTTGTTTTATGTTTCCAGACAGAATAAAAAATCATTATTGTTGCATCTGCTTGAAGATAAAAAAATTCTTTCTGCTTTAGTATTCACTCGTACCAAGCATGGTGCAGATAAAGTGGTTAAAGAATTACTAAGAGCGGGAATAAAATCTGAAGCCATTCATGGAAATAAATCACAGAATGCAAGACAAGCCGCGCTAGGCAATTTTAAAAATAAAAAGATCAGGGTTTTAGTGGCAACTGATATTGCAGCACGCGGTATTGATGTCGATGAATTATCCCATGTCATCAATTTTGAAATGCCAAATGTAGCGGAAACTTATGTGCACAGAATCGGAAGAACTGGTAGAGCAGGACTAAGTGGAATTTCTTTATCCTTCTGCGATGCTGATGAATTATCTGAACTAAAAGATATTCATAAACTCCTTGGCAAGCAAATTCCAGTGAACGAAACTCATCCATTTCATGAAGTGTTCTTAACTCATCATAGATCTCAACCAGCAAAGGTGGCACCTAAAAGAAATTTTGGACACCGGAATTCTTCCGCAAGAGGAAGAAGTACTAGAAGAGAATCTGGAAGTTCAAGTGTTGAAAGTAAAAAAAATTACAGCAATAGGGTATAGTCTTTATAAAATCCTAGAATGATTAATACCAATTGAATCAAGTAATTGATGTCTCGTTTCTGATTTGAAACAAACAATTGGTATTAATTTTTATTAGAACTGCCTAGTATTCTGAAATGTGATAAATCAAGAAAGTTATTTTGGTTATCTTAACCATACAAAGCCTAAAGAATATTTTCTCACCAATCAATTCTTCGTTCCAAGAAAACTATAGTTTTTACCATACTCCACCATTTGAGCGAAGAATGAAGTTGGATATTCAACTTTTACATCCGTTATTTTATTTCCTTCCATAACAGGAATTAATTTCGGTTGAATAAATCCTCTGTATGGCCTTAAATTTAATTTACTAAATCTTTCCAATATTTCTTTGTGAAGAACTTTGTCAACGATTACACCATAATTTTCGACTAAGTTTTTTCCAGCTTCATAATCTCCTTCACTTTTTATTCTTTGAATTTCTTTTAGCAACTGACCAAATAAATTTCTCAATTTGTTGTAATCGCGAATCTCAACATAGGTTTTGCCATCTCTTTTGATAAATTGAATAACAGAATCTTTTATTCCCATCTTGTATGCCCATAAAGCATTCAACTGACGGTTTCTCATATGTGCTTCTTCCAGATTATTCCCTTCTTTAATTCGGGTAAGTTGGGTCATTAAACCATTTAGAATATAATTATCGTATTGCGCTTTAGCTACTTCAAGATTTGGCATAACACCAATATCGATGAGTTTTTGATCCATAATATAATATAAGCCCACTAAATCTGCTCTTGCTTCTTCTAGACAACTTGCGTAATTCTTTAATGTCTTGTCCGTTGTCTCTACACCTTGATTAATTTGTCCACTTGCATGACCTATGCATTCATGCATATCCGTATGCAGATCACTTCCTAGCGCCCCATATTTTTTTATTCTATTTTTTACTTCGTCATTTAAACCAAATTCATCTAAATGTCCCTTGCGAGCAGACATCACATTATAGCTGTAAATGATATTACTTATAGAAACCGATTTACTTCCATAATCTTTGCGAATCCAATCAGCATTTGGAAGATTTATTCCAATGGGTGTGCTGGGCGCTGCATCACCACTTTCTACTATAACATTGATGGCTTTTCCCGTTATGCCTTTAACTTCCTTCTTCTTATGTTTTGGGTCTAGTGGACTATTGTCTTCAAACCATTGTGCCTGATCAGCAATGGCCTTGATTCGTTTGGTTGCTTCTTCATCACGAATACTCACTGTGCTTTCAAAACTTCCTTTTTTGCCAATAGCATCGAGATATACTTCTATAAATCCATTGACCACATCTACTGTACTTTCTTTGTCTTGTACCCATGCAATACTATAATCATCAAAATCTTTGAGATCTCCTGACTTATAATATTTGACCAACAACTCAAGGGCTTTTTTCTGTTTATCGTTCTCTGCAACAGTTGTTGCTTTTTCTAACCAAGAAACTATCTGAGAAATAGCAGGACCATACATGCCATCAACTTTCCATATTTTTTCTATTATTTTTCCATTTTCTTTAAGGGTCTTACTGTTCAATCCCCAGCTTGGTGCATTGTCGGAAGTTGGTTTCTTATTATAAAATTCTTCCACTTCCTTTTGACTGATTCCCTCATAGAAATTATTAGAGGATGCTGCGATATTGTCAATGCCAGGCCTTAAGTCCACGCATTTAGGATTAAGCAAAGGATCGTAAAATAATGGTTTAACTTTATTGAGGAAAGAATCTAAGTTTTCATTTGCACCTAAATTAAACCCCGCTAGATTTGAAGCCTTGGCAATGATTGTAAAATATTCCCAACTGCATTCCGGAATAAATTTTTCATTACCATAATGATGATGGTTTCCATTGCTGAACAAGAATCGACCGCAATAATCCTGGAATTTTTTCCATTCAGGTCCATTTTTATCACCAGAATAAGTAGAATATATATTTTCTATAGTCTTGCGCATTAAGATTCCATTTTTATCTTTTTGATCATAAATAATATCTCTTCCAGATAAAGCAGCTTCGTATAAATAATAGCATAATTCCTTTTGTTTGGAATTCAATTTATTCCATCCAGGAATTTGGTATCTTAGAATTTGTAAATCTGCGAATTCTTCAGCTGCAACTTCAAATTTTTCATCGTAACCATTTTCTTGTGATGGTGATGAAGCAACTGGAGTTTTTTCGGCATTTTGTTTGCAAGAAAAGCATAACATTAATATAAAATAAAAGCTTGCTATTTGTTTCATTTGAACTTATTTTAGAATTAAAAAATTTGTACTAAAAAATAATTAATTGACATCCTTGTTAGCTTTGAGTTTAAGAATCATGCTTTCCAAACTTGCTTTATTAACTGGATCAGGAGCAATTAGGACTGCTTCTTCAGCAAGTTTTAAGGCATTTTTATAATCTCCGTTGGCGGAATATCCTCTGATCATGCCGACTTTAGTGGTGAATTCTGTTGGATACTTTTGATAATTAAATTTAAAAATTTCGAGCGCCTGTTTCATTTTTTTTTGTCCAATGAGTTGACGACCATATCGGTGAATGTCAAAAATATTGCCAAGAGGCAAAGCCTGTTTCATTATCTTTTCTGCTTCAAC
>JBDSHL010000317.1:0-3278 GCA_039918515.1 Saprospiraceae bacterium
TTGTTTGGCTTTTTCAACTGATTCAACCGGATTTTTCATTACATGAGAGTCTTTGTAACCTTTAGAATCATACAGCACAAAAGAGTTAATACTACTATTTATAAACTCATGTGAAATTTGTTCCAGATAATAGGTTTCTTCACCTTCACCAAACATGATACTCATGTAATTCTTGGCAATGGTAATGGCTACTTCTCTGCCTCCAAAATTAGCATTGTATCCTCTATAAGTCTGAATGGTAGGGTCTGGATCAACCTCAATTATTCCATTGGCAGTAGCAATTCTTACTTTGCAATTGGGTTTAATTACATTAAATTTATTGACTTGAAGTAAGTGAGAATTATGGCCTAAAACTAAATTAATATCGATACCCGATCTAGGAGAATTGACAATTTTATTTCTAACTTCTTCCACATCGATTTCATATAATTCATAGGAATTGAATTTAACAGAATACTCAGGATTTAATGGAAGACTTTTACCTTGAATAATTATATCTTGAGAATGAAGTTGGAAGGAAGTTGCAATTAGGAAGCAAAGAAAGAGTTTTTTCATATTGGAAGTATTTTAAATTTTTTAATAAATTTGTATGTAAAATTAAGCAATTAATTTTAAAAAGTATTCTTTTTTCTTCGAGCCTTTAAATTTTCAAGATAACGCATCAGAATAATACCTTCAAATCAGTGTTAATAAATTGATTTATAGCTAGTTAGCTAGTTAATTTTAACTCGTTTAAGAATTGTTCAAGTTCTGAAATCAATATTTCTATTGAAAGGTAGAGTTGCTTGGAATCCATAATTCTAGAATACATTGTATAGATATTTATGCAATCTGTTTCTAGGATAATTAAGCTGCTTCCTAATAATTAAGTACATTCAAAGTAATAAGGCTTCATATTAGTTGGGGCAAGATTAGATAAAGTCGAATGAAATAATAAAATAGAATATGTCGCAATCATTTCTTGATTAGAGAATCCTTTGATTTTTCTTTTCTATAAGGGCAATGTCTACAATTATTTTGGCAACAATTCCCCCGAGCTAAAAGGAATTTTTCAGTAAATACTACAAAGCCATTTTCCAAATAATAATCGGAATTGATTTGGTCGAGATTATCGCCATTCAGCTGTAAGGCTCGATCTTTTTTGTCTTGATTCATAAAGCCAATAAGTTCCAAAAAACAAACAAGAGAAAAACAAGCTTCCTGCCAATTCATTTAAGAGAAAAGGTAGACCAGCAATAAAGCAAGCAATTAACCCTCCAGTATTCTTAATGTAAATTAAATTCTCTAGCCAAACTCCAAAATTTGTTAAGAGGTAAAAAATTAATGAAGAACCAATGCTTAATCCGATAATTTTAAAAGGATTTTCCATTTTAGAAGTAAAAATTCTACTGATAAAAAATGTTAAAAACAATGAAATATATATCCAATAAAAAGATTGACTCGTCCATTGAAATCCAATGTGATCAGAAGCATAATTGACATTATTGAGGATAAGGTCCGCTAAGAAATAGCAAATAACAAGCAGAACGGCATAAATTGACTTACGCAAAACTGCTCCTCCAAAAATGAGACCTGCCAAGCTAGCAGTAAAATTAGGAGAATGAGGTATAATTCTACTTGCAAAAACTGAAATTGCAATGATGGCGATGATGCCAAAGTGGCGTTTTTCCATTGAGCTTAAAAGATTTTGAACAAAAGTACTAAATTTGTTGATTATTGGAGCTTAAAAATTACTTTTGCAGCATTTGAATAATACTTCATGTTCATAGAACAGGGCCGTAAGGGCAATAACTCTTTTTTTTTATATATTTTAACCATTTTTTTATGTTACTCGGGCATATTGAGCCTCTCCTTGTTTCTATTGGAAAGTTTAAGTATTGTTGAATCGGATAAGAATCAGCAACTTTTTCTTTCCCTCATGCCGTTTTCTGTTGTTCTAGTGGTAGTTTTTTTGAATGTTGTCCTACTTCACAAAAGGTCATTTGCAAGTGTTTTCAATTCAATAGATAAATTTAGATTTAGGAGATTTGCAATAGCTTTTATTATTTGGATGGTTTTGATGGGTTTGGTTGACATCATTTACTGTTTTTATTTTCATGGAAACTATATTGTAAATTTCGATCATAGTCATTTTCTAAAGTTGTTATTAATATCGTTGAGTTTATTCCCTATTCAAACTTTGGCGGAAGAAATTTTTTTTAGATCCTATATACTTCAGGGCTTATCCAATATATTTAGGCGAGCCTTATTTCCTGTTCTAATAAGTTCAATATTGTTTATGTTATTGCATTTAGCAAATCCTGAAAATGAAAAATTTGGGTATGGGCTCATGATAATGTATTATTTGGTAAGTGGAATATTTCTTGCTGTAATAACAACCTTAGATGAAGGTATTGAACAAAGTTTTGGAATACATACAGCAACGAATATCTATGGTGCAGTAATTGTAGGATATGAAGGTTCAGCATTAGAAACAGATTCTTTATTTTCCATTCAAAATCCATCTGGAATGATTATGGTTATTTCGACATTCGCTGTTATGATTTTTTATTTTATTTTTTCAAAATATTTATTTAAATTTCAAGATATTAATTACCTTATTCATGACTTCAAAAAAGAGGACGATAAATTGCCTGATCTTTCTTAGTGTAGCTGTATTTTTTTTACTTCAAGTTCTTAATGCTCAAACGTATCGTTGGCAAATGGCTGTTCGATATAAAATGAATGTGGATTTTTTTGTTGAAAAAAATCAATATCGCGCCATTCAAGCATTGACGATCATCAATAATAGTCCAGATACCCTTAATGAAATTTTTTATCATTTATATTTTAATGCATTTCAACCGGGTTCAGATATGGATATAAAGTCTTTATTGATTGAAGATCCAGATCCAAGAGTTGGTTCACGAATTTCAAGGTTGAAAGAAGATGAAATGGGTTATATTAAACCAGGGAAAATATCTCAGAAAGGAAAGAAATTAGATTTTGAAATTGAAGGAACTATTATGAAGGTCAATTTGCAAAATCCAATATTGCCGCATGATAGCTCAATTATTACAATGAAATATTCAGCTCAAGTGCCATTACAGATCAGAAGAACTGGTCGAAATAATAAGGAAGGTGTCGATTATTCTATGGCACAATGGTATCCAAAACTCTGTAATTACGATGAGCAAGGTTGGCACACAGATCCATATATCGGTCGAGAATTCTATGCGCCTTGGGGTGATTATGATGTCCAGATCAGAATAGCCGGAAATTATATAGTTGCCGCTACA
>JBDSHL010000318.1:0-2752 GCA_039918515.1 Saprospiraceae bacterium
GCCGCAAACCGTTTAGGAATATTGTGTTCTTGAATATTCGAAATTAATTTGGTTGATGTAATATTTGCAATTTTCAATTTGTATTCAACAATCCATTCAAAATTTGAATAGTTGATTGTCAGAATAAATAAGCACTTCTCAGACTAAATAATCTAATTTGAGGAACAACTAGTATTTGATCTGCCACTTGGCGAATCGGCTTGTAAAAAAAAGTATCATATAAACTTCAGTTTAAAATAATTGGTCAAAAGAAAATGAAAATTGAGTAATAAGGTTTAACTTTGAACGGTCAATTACAAAGTTAAATAATGACTTTCATTTATTAGTTTATTTCACTCATTGAAATATATCACTCGCACAATTTGGATTTTATCCCTGGTTAGTTTATTCACTGACACGGCAAGTGAAATGCTCTATCCTATTATGCCAATTTACCTGAAATCCATTGGCTTCTCAATTGTTCTTATTGGAATTCTTGAAGGCCTTGCTGAAGCAACTGCAAGTTTAAGTAAAGCTTATTTCGGCAAGCTCTCAGATCTATCAGGTCGTAGAGTTCCATTCGTTCAATTGGGCTATGCTTTAAGCGCAATTTCAAAACCATTGATGGCAATATTTATATATCCACTTTGGATTTTCATGGCAAGAACTCTTGATCGATTTGGAAAAGGAATAAGGACAGGTGCTAGAGATGCCATTCTTTCAAACGAATCTTCCGCAGAAAACAAGGGTAAAGTTTTTGGTTTTCACCGATCAATGGACACATTAGGGGCAGTCATTGGTCCATTATTGGCTTTGATTTATTTGTATTATTATCCAAATGATTATAAAACGCTTTTCTATATTGCCTTTATACCTGGTGTATTGGCGATATGCTCTTCATTATATTTGAAGGAAAAGAAAACAAACAAACAAGAGGTTAATATTTCGGCACATTTTTTATCATTTCTCACATATTGGAAGGTAAGCACAAAAGAATATAGAAAATTACTCATTGGATTGCTTATATTTACTTTGTTCAATAGTTCTGATGTATTCCTTTTACTTCAAGCCAAAGAGGCAGGATTAAATGATACTATGGTTATCGGAATATATATATTTTACAATCTGGTTTATGCAATATTTGCATTCCCAATGGGAGTCCTAGCTGACAGATTTGGACTAAAAGCTGTATTCATATTCGGACTTATTTTATTTTCGGCGGTGTATTTCGGAATGTCATTGAATGGAAATTTGATTTTAATTTTCATCCTTTTTTGTTTATATGGTTTTTATGCTTCCGCGACAGAAGGAATTTCAAAAGCTTGGATATCGAATATTACCGATAAGAAGGACATTGCAACTGCAATTGGAACTTATTCAGGATTTCAAGGTATCTGTTCACTATTTGCAAGTAGTTTGACTGGAATAATATGGCACTATTATGGTTCATCTATTGCTTTTTTGTCTTCAGCTATAGGAAGCATGATTGTTGTAATTTATTTTTTAACCATTCCGAAACCAAAAACTGGGAAAGATTAATTAAGTTACCCAGTAAGAAAAATTTATGCTGGTTGGCATTGAATAATATTTACATTTACTTGAAAATAAGGAATAACTTTCGAGCCTTAATAAGAGTTTCATTTTTTTTTGAAGGTGATTAAGGATTGTAGCCTATCAATTCTTGAACACATACATTGAGTAACTTACTCATTATATTTGAATTTGCGAATGATTATATGCTCAATACTTCATTGCATTTTAAGTTTTTAGAATTATGTAACTTGCATAATATTGTATCTTTGCGCAATGATGAAATTTAAGTTTTCTACTTTATTATTCTTATTAGCATCACTTTGGAATCAAGAATTCTGCCAACAATGGATTGATAGGACTTACAATTATGATAGTACATATAATGTAGTATATGGCAGTTCTATCAACTTTAATGGAGTATTGGAAAGTCATAAGATGGATATTTTCACTCCATTATGTGATGATGATCAACATATTTCAACCAGACCTCTATTGCTTTGGATTCATGGAGGAGCGTTCTTAGCTGGAGATAAAAATGATCCTAGCATTATTAATATGTGTAAACAATTTGCTCGAAGGGGATATGTCACAGCTAGTATAGATTATCGATTGGGGTTTATTGCAGATGATCAACCATGGGACTGTACTTATCCAAATTATAAATGTGTATTTGCAGCAGATACCTCTGAATGGTATAGAGCATTATTTAGGTCTATTCAAGATGGTAAAGGAGCATTGAGGTATTTAATGAATAGGAATCAACAATTTAGAATAGATACAAACAATGTTTTTGTTGCAGGTGAAAGTGCTGGGGCATTTGTGGCTTTAGGAATCGGTTTATTGGACACAGTTATAGAGAAGTTTGCACAAGCCTATGCTTTAACTGAGGTTGCTAGACCGAATAGTAATACTTTCTCATGCGTTTATAATGCAGGTTTAACTTTTAACAATGCGTTTATTTCTAGACCCGACCTTGGAAACATAGAAGGTAATATTGAGCCAAGTAATATAAGATTTAAGATAAAAGGTATTGGTAATTTCTATGGAGGGCTCGCTTCAGATTTTTTGAAGTATAGCAAATCTGGTTTAATGAAGCCTGCCATTTATTCTTTTCACCAGCCGTGTGATTTAGTTGTACCGATCGATTCTGGAAGAATATTCTCTGGTCTTTCATGGTGTATGACCAATGGATACAATTGTTTTGCTATTGCAAATACGGCTAAAGTATATGGAAGTAGAA
>JBDSHL010000319.1:0-2227 GCA_039918515.1 Saprospiraceae bacterium
ATAAATCTAAGGAATGAATATGAATACCAAAAATTCTCGAATTCTAAGTTATATATTTTTTGCACTTATACTTGGTTATTTCGCTTATTACCAGATAGCACCTTTCTGGAGTTACCCTATTTTTTTATTGGCAATCATACTAATTAATGAGTTGAAATTTCTACTGTATAAACATTACAAGAAGATTACCATCACGAAAGAAGGCATCTACTTTGACCATAAAATTCATATTCCCTTGACTGCCATTAACCATTGTTGCATTCATTATGAAGAAGATAATTATGAATCAAGTTGGATATATATTATTGACCAATATGGAAGACAAGGTAGGTTTCGATTTCATTCCACTAAGGAAGAATTCGATGCGATTGAAGATCAATTAAATGGATTTCAAATAAATAATATCAGAATCTACAATGATATCAATAACATATCCTCATCCTATGAATTGAATGTATAGATATTAATGCTGTTAGTTCTAATCAACACTACAGAATCCTAGTTTATGTATTACATAATTAAAAAGACCATAAAACATTTACTTCCTAGGAAGCTATTCTTCACATGCGAACCCCTATTAAGATCCATTCTGTATTTATTCTATAAAGGCGATCATTATATATGCAATATCTGCGCTAAAAAGTTAAGTCGTTTCCTTCAGATTAACAACGGAGACAAACTATGTCCTAATTGTGGGAGTTTGCCAAGGAGTCGAAGGTTGTATTACATTCTCCAGCAAAAATACTTAAAGCCATTTAAAAAAATTCTGGACTTCTCCCCTTCTCGATGTCTCTATCGAAAACTTAAAAAAATTCCAAGTATCTTTTATTACAGCACGGATATTTCAGGAGATTTTATTTCAGATCATCATTACAATATTGAAAAAATTGATTCGCTAAGTGAGCAATTCGATTTGATCATTTGTTACCATATACTTGAACATATTCAAGATGACATTCAAGCCATCAAGGAATTATATAGGATCATGAAGTTTTCTGGAACAGCAATTATTCAAACACCATTTAAAGTGGGTGATAACTATGAAGATCGAAGCATTATTAGTTCTCATGATAGATTAAAGCATTTTGGCCAAGAAGACCATGTGAGAATATACTCCATTCAAGGACTTAAATCCAGACTAGAATCCTGTGGATTTCAAGTAGAAATATTATCATTTTCTGAAATGAGTGACAATATATATGGTTACAAAACCAAAGAAGACGTACTTATTTGTAGAAAATAACGGTGATAGCAAGCTCGAAATACTTTTGCCTTGCTTCAATAAAAGTTCGAATATTGAAATAACAATATCAGATGTAACAATATAGAAATGGCTTCTTAAATGGTCTTATTATAAGTATTATTAAAAGTATTTTATCTATTATATTTTTGGAATTGTATAATATTCATTGAAATAAAATTACAACCTTTACAGTCGAGAAATTCGTTTATCATTAGATGTTAGAATCCTAGATTACTTTTTAAATATAGTAAGACATTAAGCTAAAAATAACATTTGTCTTATCACAAATAAGCATTTTTATGAAAAATAACTTATATTGTCTGTTAGCGGGTCATTGGATCTCTTGCACTTCTCACGATACACAAGATGTGAAGCTCGAAGATAATATACCGGAAGCCTTCTCGACACTTGATTATACACAATGCACTTACAGATCACTATAGAAGATATCTCCAAGATACTACCCTTACCATCTGTTCATAGGCGTTGATCTAAGGGACAGTGACATTATATTATTCCAAGGAGGGTCAAATTCGATGACGAGTCCCAACAAATTTATCAAATTTAATGGTTATAAATGTATATATTATACAAACAAAATTTAGCAATGGCCAAGATAAATTAATATCTCAGCCAATGCTTTACATTCCGTTAGCCAGCAATATTATCCCTAGTGAGTTGCTCCCCTGCATTGCTCGTTCAGTTTATATAGCCAAAACAAATATCGTAATTAAAGAATTATTATTAACTTCGAGTCTTCCACATTTGGTTAAGAAGTTAAGAGCTTTCTGACAAGAAATCATGGAACTTCAAACTTATTACTGACAACTTTCAACTTTTAACTTTCATATTTCAAGCTATATCAAAACTTGAATATCCAGAATTTGTTATAGCAACAAAACATGAAATTCCTTTGCCAGCAGGATCACTTTCTGGGTTAATATTCTTACATCATAAATAATTTCCGGATTAAATTAATTCACC
>JBDSHL010000320.1:0-2280 GCA_039918515.1 Saprospiraceae bacterium
CCAGAAGCAAGTACTTCTTTATACTTTTCCTGTGCTTGATAATTGCCTGATAGAATCAAATCAAGTACAGGCCATAAGCCTAAGCTTATTTGAGCTGATCCGCTGTATCTGATTGGAAGATTGACAAATTGATCAATTACTCCATAAAAACTCTGGTTGGGTTTGTTCAAATGATAAGCTGCTCCTGTTAATAACAATTTAGTTCTTTGAGTTAAGTTAAACTGGTAACTTAATCCTGCACCTAAATCAATAAAAAAGTCTCCAGATTTAGCGAAATTTTCATTTGGCGAAATATTGGGGTCATACCTATCCCCATTCCACTGCTTATCCCATCTTAGTCCTTCCTCGCCTAATCTACGTTGAGCTACGGATGGTGTAAATCCTATACTTATATGATGTTGCTTTGAAATAAAAGGTGAATAACTCATAGCCAAGACCAATCTAGCCATACTTAGTTTCGAATCACCTGCACGATCGTAATCTAATCCGAATCCAAACCCATAACTTGATTTATGGTTTTTAAAAAATCGATTCCCATCATAGAGGAAGCTTATCGTATTATAAGGTACAGGCAAGCTCAACCATTGATTTCTATAATTCAAAGTCACTCGATCATCTCCATCGAATTGTCCAATAGTGGAAGGTGAAAGATTATGGTAATTATAATAAAACTGTGAATAATGAAGGTCTTGTCCATTAACCAACATTATTTTTCCTAATACCATAAACAATATAATACAACTCTTCTTCAACATAAAGCGAAATTGATGTTCAATAAAAAAAAATTATTTGCTTGAATTGTAATTCGGAATGAAATGGGGATATACGTTCAGCCTGACTAGTAGTCTATGCTTAGATTCAAAGGTACATACTTTTTTATTTTTTAAAAGAATTCAATTAGAAATATTTAATTTTTTATTTATAAAAGTGCTAAAAATGTTATACAAAATATTGATTATCAATATTTTACATATTTTGTTAATGTTTTATAAAGCAACCTTAGAAAGTTAAATTAACAGCATTTTGAGATGTTATAATTAATATTGGCAAGCTTTATTTTCTTAGTCTTGACAAATTATTAAATTCTCTTGCCATTTTTAATTCAATAATATATAAATTTAGGTTTGCAAACTAAAAAATGCTCATATTTAGACCATGAAAATAAGAATACAAGGCCAAAGCATTCGGTTCAGATTAAGTAAATTCGACATTTCACAATTAGAAAAAGAACACAGCTTATATCAAAAAACTGATTTTGGCAACACTTCGAGTCAATCGTTTAGTTATCAGATAATTATTGTCGAATCTGAACAATTAGATATAGATTATATTGACAATAAGATAAATCTAAATATTCCTCTTTCGATCGCCCTTGAATGGTTTAACACGGAGAAAGTTGGATTTGATTTTCATCAATCAATTAGCCCAAAAGATTCGCTATATATATTAATAGAAAAAGATTTCCAATGCCTTGTGCCTAGAGCACATGAAGATGAAAGTGGTAATTATAATAATCCCTTAGCAACGATTAAAAAATGAGCTTTAAGGAGGGAATTTTTTCCACACCAATAATTGCTATAAAGGAAGAAGAGTTACAATTAAGTCATGATACTGTAAGTATTGAGGAACCCTTAGAGATAATTCTTAAATACAAAGAAGGAACTTCTTATGCCTATAAAGTCTTATCCATCACTATGCGAACACCAGGACACGACCAAAATCTTGCTATTGGCTTTCTATTTAACGAAGGGATTATTGACAGATATAGCGATATTCAAAATGTTGAATTTAGAATAAATTGTCATGATGACGATGTTACGCAGCAAACAATTGTACTTGAAATTTCAAAACATCTCGTACATCGAATAAAAGATATTGACAGACACTTTTATACCAGCTCTTCCTGTGGAGTATGTGGTAAGACCTCCATTGATCTACTTGCAGCAAATGCTAAATATATCTTGACAAGAAAGGAAAATATTATTCATTTTGACCTTCTATATTCGCTTGCTCAGAAGCTGCGAGAAGCACAAATTCAATTTGCCCAAACTGGAGGAATTCATGCCTGCGGAATTTTTAATCTCATGGGAGAATTGGTGCAATATAGAGAAGACGTCGGACGGCATAATGCTTTGGATAAATTAATTGGTTGGAGCTTAGAAGAAGTAAGAATGCCATGGGATAATCACATATTGCTGTTAAGCGGGAGGGCAAGTTTTGAACTAATTCACAAGGCAATTTGTATTGGTATTCCAGTTGTAGCTTCAGTTGGTGCACCAA
>JBDSHL010000321.1:0-6561 GCA_039918515.1 Saprospiraceae bacterium
ATGTGTTCAGGCTTCTGAGGATATTTCCCCGGAATGCTTCGGCTACCTATAAAAAGATCTGAATCTCCATCTCCATCAATATCGGTATAAGTTACACAAGAGCCACTATTGGTTTCGGTTGGAACTAAATTAACAGCTTTTTTAAATACCGAATTCCCCTGATTTATATAGAGTCTGTCCTGATATTCTTTTGAACTTACTTCAAATTCATTGCCGCCACTAACAACATATAAATCTAATAAATGATCTCCATTTATATCTATGAAACATGCAGCAGCGTCTTCGGAATTTTTATCTTCATCAAAGTTATTCTTTGACAATTGATATTGTCCATTGACCCCTTGAATATAAAGTTGACCAGCAAATGTACTTGCCCCTCCAATGTAAATGTCATCTAATTGGTCTCCATTGACATCTCCAACAGCAACTGCAGGTCCTTCTTCCGAAAGTTTACGAATAAGCAAGGGCTCTCTTTTGAAGTCAATAAAATTATTCTCCTGATGTTTGAAGTTGATTGGTAATTGTTTGCTAATATCCGTAAAATAAGGTTCTACTTTTCTAGGTGTCGAGATAATTTTTGATTGAACGTAAGAAATTTTATAGTTCTTATTTATTTCTGGTTGACTAAGAATAATTTGATGATGATCTGGCCAATTTATTTCTACAGAAGTTACTGTGGATTTATTTGGAATTCCAAAATGAAGGACATCTTCTACTTTGGAAAGGAATCCCCTCGTTTGATTAAACTTTTGAATTTGAATTGAACCATCACTTAATATTAATTTAATTTCTGCTCCTTCGTTAGTTTTATTCTTGATATTCTCAAATGAAAAACGAATAAAATTATTATTTTCAATCTTATTTGAATTGTTGCATAGTAGCGTGACAGGATCATTGACATTGCTTACAATAATATCAAGATCGCCATCATTGTCTAGATCTGAATAAACTGCGCCATGCGAAAAAGTTGCTGGCCCTGAATTCCATTCTTTAGAAGCATCTGTAAATAAAAGATTGCCATGATTTTTAAAAAAATAATCCTTGGTCTTTACTGATGGAATTTCATTTATCCATTGTAACTGAGAAATCAAACCTGAAGAATGTAGTTTTTCTAAAGAATCTAATTTGTAGCGATTATAATCACTGTTCATTACATCATGTAGATAACCGTTGGTAATAAAAATATCTTTATTGCCATCATTATCGAAGTCCGCAATGAGTGGTGTCCAACTCCAATCCGTATAAGCTGTTTTGGTCAGGAATGCAATATCAGAAAATGTATGTCCACACGAACCCAATTGCAAACTGTTAATTGAAAATTGAGCTTTCAATTCAGATTTGATCATTAATTCGTAACGATCATAATTCTGGGTCATCAACAACATTTTTTGTCTATAATTATCAGATGGTGTCATGTCCACAGAAATTAAATCTAAGCATCCATCATTGTTGATATCCGCATAATCTGTTCCCATACTGGAGAATGGACAATGTTGAAAGTATTCGCTAAATTGCTCTTTAAATTTGTTTTTTCCTTGATTTATGTATAAATAATCGGGTTGTAGGAAATCATTTGCTACATATATATCTGGTAGATTGTCTTGATTGAAATCTCCTATTACTGCACTTAAACCAAATGCTTCGTTTAGTATATTCGCTTGCAAACTAATATCGAAAAATTTTCCATTTCGGTTTTCATAAAGTCGATCACTAATATATTGAAGGTTTTTACTTTTACCTAAATGGGAATTGAGAATATTAGGTTTTATATAATTATTGTCTTCAAAATTCATAGGATGATTTACAAAGTAAACGTCTAGGTCACCATCTAAATCAGAATCAAAAAAATAGGCCTGTGTGGTATAAGACTGATCATCTAGGCCATACTCTTTTGCTTTTTCAGTAAATGTTCCATTGCCATTATTGATATAAAGCATTTTTGTTCTAAAGCTGCTGTCTTTTATTGCAGTCTTGCATACAAAAATATCTAACCAACCGTCTTGATTAATATCGACCATGGTGACTCCCGATTTATAGCCTTGTCCTCCATCTACATTTGCACTTTCAGTTATATCTTTGAATTTGAGATTACCTAGGTTTAGATAAAGTTTGTTGAATTCCAGATTTGAACTAAAATACAGATCTGCCAAACCATCATTATTGATGTCGCCAACTGCTACTCCCGCACCATTGTAAATATAACCATAATGTAAATAATTTATTTCTTCATCTTCAATTATATTATTTACAAAGTTTAAACCTGATTGTGAAGCTGGAATTGTTTCAAAAAGTGTTTGTGTGGGTGCATCATTTTCTTGCTTGGATTCTTTTTTGTTGCAATTGCAAATATTTAAAATAAGAAAAATTAAGGTAATAGATTGTTTGAATGTTTTTGACATTGGATTTACGCTTAATTTATTTTACTCATTAATTGTTTAGCTATGTAGATTCCTTCCTTATTGCCTTCAAGAACAGAGTGTTTATAATGAATTCCTCCAAAGAATCTACTCATACTTACTTCCATTGCAGCTTCATGGAAACTATTGAATTTTCTAGCAGGGTGACCGAATAAAATTTCTGTTGAATCTATGAAAGAAAAATTATTACCATAAATAGTACTCAGAACTTCTGCCGCAGCTGCAGAAACAACACTATGTCCACTGGTGAATTCAGGAAAAGGAGGAGTTTGAATTATAGGTCTCCAATCCTGATCAATTTGATCAAGAATATAGCTTATTGGCCTAACTACATCGGTCTTGTATTTGATTTTCCAGCATTCTATAATGCCATCGAACATTGCTATTGATGCATATGTGTAAGCTTTAGTTGTGATGAATATATTACTATTTTGATTTTGACTTATTTGGGATATGATATTGAGCCAATGACCTGGTGGTGAGATCTTATGAATCATGATGTTTAAATGTCCATTTTGCTTACTAACATTAGGATTATCGTCCCAGTATAAAGCAGTTTTTATTTGAGACGAATCCTGAGTATTTACTTGTTGAAAAACTTCTGTTACAGTTTTGTAAAATTCACTTTTCTTGTCCATTGAAAAAGTAGGTAGAGCAACATATTGATATGAATTAGACGTATCAGAAAATAATCTTCGAATGGAATTCCAATGAGGTTCTAATCCAGGGGTATAATCTGAAGGAGTTTCACGCCAGTTTTCTGGTTTTTTAGTACTGGTAAAACGTTCTTGTGTCCGAGTAAATAGATAATTGTCCTTTTTAATCCAAGCGATAATAATATTACTGGTAGAATTGGCGTACTCAATGGAATTTTTAATCTTATTTTCAGGAATTCCTAATGCATTTGCTTTAGTTATCCATTTATCAATTAATTGTTCTGCTTTGTTTTCAGAGAAGACTAAAGCCTTCGCTACTTTGGCAAAACATAATAATGCGGAAAGTTCTGGATCTATATCTTGTTTCTGTATAGAATCAATATTTGGGAAATCAGTGAGAAACTTGCCTATATCCTTTAAACTATCAGGATATGATTGCTGCAGAACTACATAAAAGGCAATATGTGGATACACATATACTCTAGAGGCGACGGGTGGAGAAAAGCCATCAACCATTGCGATCTCAAGTAAAGTACGGTTTGCATAATTAAGATCTGCTGTAGTGAATTGAAGAGTTTGTTGTTTTGGATTGCAAGAGGTAATTAAAGCAATAAGTAGGTAAATTTTCTTCATGATTGGCAAAAATACTAAATCTTATCAATGCTTTGCATTAAGCCAGTCAAATTGAAAGTTGTAAATCAGGCTGAAAAAGGCAAAAACCAATATGGATATGATGAAAATAGACCAAAGGAAAGGGAAGTACCATGCAGGAATTCTAGATTTTTCAATTAGCTCTACTATCCAGCTTATGATTAAAACACTTAGGCTCAATAATATTAGAAGTAGAGTTAAAAAGAAACCTGACCATTCATTGATCAGCCATAGAATGAGCTCAAAGCAGGCTAAGCAAAGATTGACGGCCAACAATGGGAACTTTTTAAGACTATTTTCACTTTTCATGTGTAATTCTAATAAACAAATTGCGTTTATGGTTTAAATCTTGGTTAAAATGAAAATAATAGTTTTGAATATTTGTTTGATCTTTTCTGCGATTACAGTCCAAGCACAATCGAATCAAGAGATTGAATATCAAAAGAATTATGAGAAGAGAATTAAGTTGACTCGGATAAACGATGTTTATATACCTGTAAATACTGAGGAGGCATTAAAGGAATTAATGAGATTGACGGAGCCCGAAGCTAGGGCCAAATTGCTTACTGTTCCTGAGGATACCATTGCTTCAAAGCTGCATTTTAGTTTGGGAAGATGGATGCTTTTGAATTGGGGGATGGAAGAGGGTAGTAGAATTTCTGAATACTATAAGTCAAAAGGGGTATCATTCAATGATGATAAAATTGATTTGATCTTAAGATGTTTTTACAGATTTCTCGCCGCCAAGGACTTAAAGGAAGAAGAACTAATCAAACATTATATAGACAAGCGCAACGAAGAGCTAAAGCTTAAGCACAACAAAGCTAAAGTTGTTGAAACAATAATTCCTGGCAAAAAGCACAATGAATAAAAGTGTGGTACAACACATTTAAAAAAACCTTATAAATAAAAACTTAATATTCATTTTTTTTAAAGTTTTTTTAATTCATATTATTTTTTAATTTACAGTGTATGTAATTGAATTCTAGTATATTATATATATAAATTCCACAAAAATTACATTTTCTATCAAAACTATTTTCGTATTTTACAAAACTTGGCACAGTATTCGAATTAGTATAGACATATTACGACATTTGATAAAGTAATTTATTGCAATTACGATATATCAATTAAGTCATTACTTAATTTACCAAATTAAAATTTATAATTATAAGAAATAATATAATCATGTATTGATTATAAAGATGTAGTTTTTATTATTTTGAGACCGTTATTACCTATGGATGCGACGGCATCCATGGGTAGTAACATTTGTAGTAGAAAGTCGATAGTCAAAAGTCGATAGTCAGAGTAAAGCAGATCAGGAGTTAAGGATCAGGAGTAATAAGAGTAGGCCATAATTCAAGCTTGATGTCTTCCGTACTCCTATTCGAAAATGATTTGGATTCACCGGATCTTTTAGATTATATATGGATGTTTCAGCACACCAGTCATAACAATTGAAGAGTGAGGTTCGTAAGTCTAATAATAAAAATATAGGGATAAAGCAAATACATACACCATTTTAAAATTGCTTGAAATCCGTTAAAAGTCCATTAGATTTAATTGATTAGAATAATAATCATTAGCTTTGAAATTTGATGTACTAAATTTGTGAAATTGGAGTATTCTAAAGAATAAAATTTTAAGTGGCCATAAGGCAAATATTTACGCAATGCGTTAATATAAAAATTAGCTTTAATGTTATTGGACAGTGCAAACCCATAACATTTGTGCATTTATTCCTCAGTTTTTTGTCAATAAATTCGTATCTTTGAGTAGTGAGAAAAGGTACTAAATATCATTTGGACATTAGGATTGATAAGCTGACAAACAGCATACTAAATACTATTTCTGGTGACAGTTTCATGACTGATGTTCATCCAATATCCAAGGTAGACTTGAAAAATGTTACAAAGAAAAGGGGGTGGATTTTTGCATGGGCATCTGAATTAAAATTTAACGATAGACAAGTATTTAAATTGACCGTTCGTGATAATTCTAACATCATTCAAGGACTTGCAAGTATCAGCGATTTTAACGACCATTATTATTTGCATCTTGTGGAAAGTGCGCCTTTCAATTTAGGGAAGAACAAACTTTATGAAGGAGTACCTGGAAATCTTTTTGCATTTACATGCAAAATTGCATTGGACAGTGGTTATCAAGGTTTCGTTTCTTTTACCTCAAAGACAAAACTTATTGAACATTACGAAGCAAGTTTGGGTGCCACCCATATTGGTAGGCACAAAATGGTAATTTTCCCGGAAGCGGCACTTAAATTAATTAGAAAGTATTATCCAAGTAAATAAAAAATAAAATGGGGTATATCAAAGAACCAAAAGGTGTTGATTTAGTAATAGAACCTTCAGTATTGACAGAGCAAGACAGAAAAATGATTAGCGAAATAATTGCTAATTACAAGCGAACCGGAACAATGCCAAAAAAAAATACAGGAGCAGATATTCTTAAGAATGCAACGAAAACAGTTCGTAAAAAAGTTAAAGTTTAATTCCCCTCGCTGAGTATGCTCAATGGAGGGGGTAGAAGCTTATTTGTGTAGATCGTCTCTAAAGGGAGCGAAGATCCTTTTTTCAGAATACAAATATATTATGAACATGATGGGTTGATAAGCATTTCACTTACAGCTGTAAATTTTGATATTTAGACTTCAAATAAAATTTATAGTCTGAATAATTCCTTTTCACAAAATGAAATATTATCTTTGTCAATCAGGATAGAGCCATAATTCAAGTATAGTCAAATTATTTAATCTGTAAGTTCTTAGTATGTAAATACTTATTAGATTATTTGTTAAAATTATTGATTTTGTT
>JBDSHL010000322.1:0-2850 GCA_039918515.1 Saprospiraceae bacterium
TAGATACGGAAAGCAAGGATTTACATTCTGTTAATAATACTTCGGATACTCCATTAAATGCATTAGGCAAAGATGTTCTTTGTCCTGGTAAAGATATATTATCGAAGATCTGTACAGGGTTGAGGTAAGATTTTAGGTAAGTTAAAAATTTGCTTTCTTATAATCTCTAACTTATTCTATGAAGACTAATTACTTAATTATATTTTTTTTCTTTGTAGCTTGTACCAAAGAAAATTCAGATTTAGAGCTATATAAAAAATCTCAATGTGAATGTGCAAAAAATATTAACCTTGACTGTACTGAAGACCCACTTTTTAATGATTATTATTTTAAGGGTACAATTAATAATAAGTCTTTCTGTATTCAGTCCAGCAGGTATACCAATTCAAATGGCTTTGGAGTAAAATTTGGTCCCGTATCTCCCTTTGAACCATTTAATCCTGCAAATTCTAATATTCAAAACTCTTTTTATCAAATATCCTTAACCCCCCCAGTAAAAGATAATAATAATGGATTATACGAAGAATTAGCACCCATTATTAATATTCAAACACCTTATGTATATGATTCAATCGGTAGAGATCCTCAATTCTACTTAGATAAGTTCTTTAACTTAGGAGAATATAAACTTGAGAGTAAATCTAATAAAAGAGCTTCTTCTTACTTGTTTAATATATCATGGGGCTGTGTTTTGAAACCAGGATATGAATATTATAAGCATATAGATCCATTTCGAATACCAGCTGTAGGCGTAACATTAAGTACATTGCCTGGAGTTCAGAAAAATTCTAAATTTATAATACAAAAATCAGAATTAAGTGAAGAAAATGGAGGCCTTTTCTTAGAGTTGGAAATTGAAATCGAATGTGATTTGTATTTTGATGATAGTTATCTATCTTACCAATATTATGGGCGATTAGCGAATGGAATATATAAAACAAGAGTTAGGTATCAATAAGTTTAAATTATTGAATTTCGGATATAATCATCAATTTATAGATGTTCAATATCAAATCTATAACTATTTATAGGAAGTTTTCTTTTCTGGAAATAGGGAAATAGAAAATTTATGTATTTTTGTAAATTAAAAGACACCAATATATTATCATATTAATATTATTGAAAATAATAAATTAACATGCACATTTTGGTTTATTAAAGATATAGATTCTATTTGCAAATTATTAATGACTTGTCAACTTTCAACTTTCAACTTTCAACTTTCAACTTTCAACTTTCAACTTTCAACTTGTTTCACACTTACCACTTACCACTTACCACTTACCACTCGTATATAACTCATCATTCATAATTCATCGTTCATCATTCATCGTTCAAGAATCACCATCCTAATATCCACGCAAAAATCAAAGGTACTACAATCGTTGCATCGCTCTCTACAATAAATTTGGGAGTTTTAATATCGAGTTTTCCCCAGGTGATTTTTTCATTGGGTACTGCACCTGAGTATGAACCGTAGGAAGTGGTAGAATCAGAAATCTGACAGAAATAAGACCAGAAAGGAACATCGTGCCATTCAAGATCTTGATACATCATGGGAACTACGCAGATCGGAAAGTCTCCTGCTATTCCTCCACCAATCTGAAAGAAACCGATTCCTTTCCCAGAAGAATTTTTGCGATACCAATCTGAAAGTTCAACCATGTATTCAATTCCACTTTTCATCGTAGAAGCTTTAAGTTCTTTTTTAATTATATAGGACGCAAAAATATTTCCCATGGTACTGTCTTCCCATCCTGGGCAGACGATAGGAATATTCTTTTGAGCAGCAGCAATCATCCATGAATTCTTTGGATCAATTTCATAGTATTGCTCTAATACACCACTCAAGATCATCTTATACATATATTCATGTGGAAAATATCTTTCACCGGATTGATCCGCATTGTGCCATAATTCATGAATGTGTTTTTGCAATCTTCTAAAAGCTTCTTCTTCAGGAATACAAGTGTCTGTAACTCTATTTAATCCCTTCTCTAATAAAGCCCATTCTTCTTCTGGAGTCAGATCTCTGTAATTGGGAATTCTTTTATAATGCGAATGCGCTACAAGATTCATGAGGTCTTCTTCAAGATTGGCTCCCGTACAGGAAATAATATCTACTTTGCCTTGTCGTATCATTTCAGCAAATGAAACTCCCAGTTCAGCAGTACTCATGGCTCCGGCAAGGGTTACCATCATTTTGCCACCTTCAAGAAGATGAGTCTCATATCCTTTGGCAGCATCCACTAATGCTGCTGCGTTAAAATGTCGATAGTGGTGTTGTATAAATTGTGAAATGGGTCCTTTGCTCATTTTTTTATTCGTCTTTGTTTTTTCTCAAAATAGTATGCAAGCATCTTATAATAAAGCTTGGCAGTTAAAAAATCTGGTGCAGGATTATTTGGATTAGGGGCTAATTCTACAATGTCAAATCCCACTACATTTTTGCGGTTAAATATCATTCTAAGATATTGCAATACCGGATACCATTCCAAGCCTCCTGGTTCAGGCGTTCCTGTACTTGGCATAATGGATGAATCAAAGACATCGAGATCTAAAGTAATATAGACCATATCCGTCATTTTCTTAATGGATTCTTCCATCCAATAATCATTGTCCATAATGTTGTGTGCGAAATAACATTTGCTTTCATCCAAATATTTATTTTCATTAATATCCATACTTCGAAGTCCAACTTGAATGAGGTTGGTATTTTTTTGCGCTTCAGCTACTGCACAAGCATGATTATATTTGCTTCCGTGAAAAGTTTGTCGAAGATCAGTGTGAGCATCTAGTTGTACCACCGTAAGTTTAGGATATTTTTCAGCATATGCTCTCAAAATGCCA
>JBDSHL010000323.1:0-2565 GCA_039918515.1 Saprospiraceae bacterium
CGGGTTCCGAGAACAAAGAGCAAATTATATTCCCTTATGCTATAATAAATTATGGTGAAAGGCGAATTGCTGTCAATCTTCTTGAATCAAGTGCTGAACTAGGTCAAGAAGAAAATCTTAGTAATTCCATAAGTCTTTTAGAATATAAGATTGCAAATGCAATTCAAAAAGTGCTAAAGCAAGATAAAAAGAATGTTTTGTTAACAACAGGACACGGAGAATTGGAAATTGAACAAACACAAGCCTTGTTTGGATTATTAAATCCCTTTTATAATGTTGGCAGAATTAATCTTGATAGCGCGTTAGTATTAAAAAAAGAGATCGATCTACTCCTTATAGCTAAGCCCAGTATCCCATTTAGCGAAAAAAACAAATTCGCATTGGATCAATATGTTATGAATGGCGGAAAAATAATTTTCTTAATTGATAAACTTGCTATGAGTTTAGATAGCATGTCCACTAGGAAACAATATATTCCTTCGTCACTAGAACTTAATTTGGATGATCTATTATTCAAGTATGGATTTAGAATTGAAAATGGTTTTGTTCTTGATCTGGAGTGCAGTAGAATACCTCAGGTAATAGGTTCTCAAGGAGGCAAAGAACAGATTGAACTTTTTCCATGGTATTACCATCCGTTATTAGCTTCCAATAGCACCCATCCTATAGTAAGCAATATTGATCGTGTGAGTTCGGAGTTTCCTTCTTTCATTGACACCTTGAAAACTAAATCTTTTTCACACAAAACGATTTTATTACAATCTTCACAATATAGCCGATATCAATTGTCGCCTATGAAAATTGATTTCGAAATATTACACTACAAACCAGATCCATCCAAATTCAACAAGCCCAATCTTCCAATTGCAGTTCTGGCAGAAGGTGAATTCAGCTCGCTGTTTGAAAACAGACTCGATGATGCTATGCTTGCTAGTATGAAAACTATAAATATTGAGTTCAAAGCAAAAAGTCCAGAGACTTCAATTATGGTGGTAGCGGATGGCGATATTGTAAAAAATACTTTTGACAAAGTTTCTGGAAAATATGCTCCCCTCGGATATAACAAATATGAAAGAAGAATATTTAACGGCAACAAAGATTTCTTATTGAACAGTATCGAATACATGACTACGAAAGACAATGTCTTAAGTGCTAGAAGTAAAGAAATTAAATTGCGTATGCTGGACAAAGTAAAAGCAGAAGGAGAAAAGTCTTTTTGGCAATTTTTCAATATCGGTGTTCCCTTAATTTGTCTAATATTATTTGGATTTATTAATCACATTATTAGAAAGAAAAAATATATAAAGCCAAATACCGTATGAAAAAATACAGCAGCTTAATTTTAATCATTATTTTTGTACTTTCAGGAGCTCTTGTTTATTATTTAATACATAACAAAAGTCAGAATAGCAATTCAACTTCTCCTGATAGAGATTTTGCAGTGAAAGACATTGATGAAGTTTATAAAGTATTCCTAGGTAAAAAGAATGGAGAAAATATAATCCTTGAAAGAAATGGTTCAGATTGGAAGATTAATAATAAATATAAAGCATTTCCCAACACTGTACATTATTTTCTTTCAACACTTCAAAATCTCAAACTTAAGTCTATTCCTCCTAAACTAACTTATGACTTAATCATGAGAGAAATGGCTTCCATTGGGATAAAGGTTGAAATTTACAATAAGGAGAATACTATTTTAAAAACTTATTATGTTGGGGGCGTAACTGAAGATGAAACAGGATTATACTGTTTGATGAATGGTTCAGCTCAACCCTATGTAATGCATTTGAATCAAGCTCCAACTAATTTACGTGTGATCTACGATATAAATGAGGTGGATTGGCGAGATAGAAACTTATTCAACATCCATGCACAGGATATTGAAGGGCTAAGTATTAAGTATCCTTATGATCCGCAAAGGAACTTATCCATAAGTATGGAAAACAAAACTTACGTTGTGCGAGATAATAATAATAATTCCATCGACCTCCCAAGCAATATTGATAGAAAGATTAAATCTTACTTTAATGAATTTGAAAACTGCAATGTAGAAGCATTCGTAAATGATCACCGAGCTAAAGATTCTATTTGTAGTTTAACTCCTTATTCAATCATATCGATCAAAACTAAAAACAAATCTGATTCTAGCTCAATAAAGCTTTATCCCATTCCAGAGCAAAGCATGGATGTTGTTGCATTGGATTCGTCTTTTTTGCGAAAAAAAGAATTTTTTAGATTATATGCATGTCGCAATGATGGTGATATGTTACTGTTGCAAATCCAACAAATAAGCAACATATTTTATGATCTACCTCAATTTATCAAAGCTTTAGAAAACAAAAAAGATATTCAATGAAGAAATGGATTCTGATTTTGTTATTCGTATTCAGTCAGAACATATTTGCCATTACAATACAGAGCTTTCTACTCCCAGAAGACTGGGGTTTCTATTCACACAAATTATTAAATAGATTAGCCATATTTACTTTGCCAGAAGGAATGATTGATTTCTATAAATCCAATCTTAATTACATACAAGAACATGCTGTCGATCCTGACAAA
>JBDSHL010000324.1:0-2162 GCA_039918515.1 Saprospiraceae bacterium
ATATCCCATATCTAGTATTTTAACTAGTTACAAAGATATACTATAAACCACCATCTGCACTACATTTTAGCCAATTATTTTTAAATTATTTTCAATATAACCAAACTCCAGTCCTTCCCTTTAAAGGGAAGGTTGGGATGGGTTTTACTTTTTCCTAAAAATCATATATTTGAACATCAAAGTAATTCTTGAAAAATAATCTATTTCAAACAACTCCTTCCCTTTGACGGGAAGGTTGGGAAGGGTTTTACTTTTTCCTAAATATCATATAATTGAATATCAAATTAATTCGTGAAAAATAAACTGTTCCAAACAACTCCTTCCCTTTGAAAGGAAGGTTGGGATGGGTATTACTTTTTCTTAAATATCATATAATTGAACTTCAAAGTAGTTCGTGAAAAATAAGCTGTTCCAAACAACTCCTTCCCTTTGAAGGGAAGGTCGGGAAGGGTTTTTGTAATTTAATTAATCATTGTAGACATACCCTTTACCTGACTTTTCAACACATAAATAATAGAATAGTATTCTAAATTTGTTGCGGTTACTTACGCCAAGGGTGGTTACTGCATGAGCAATAGCATCATCCATTTCCTTCTCATTAGTACAACCTAATTTACCTTTTAGAAAATTGGTTTTTACTCGATTAATTTCGTCTGGATCAGAACTTGAAACCAGCGATGCATCTGCGTTGTAGATGGAAGGACCCAAGCCTTTTGCTACCTTGGTCAGTAGGTTGGGATTAACCGTAATATTAAGCCCTTTAGCTGCGTCCATAACATCATGGACCTTGTCTTCGAATTGACTCATAATTTGAAAACTTTGTAGTTAAAAATTTAAAAAATTCGACCTAAAGTAAATTATTTTAAAAAGTTCGATATAAGTAAGGCATTATTTTATTAAGAATGTTATAAATTTTTTGATTTCTCCTTTGATTTAATGCCTTCTTATAGAAAATGAGTATATTTCGCCTTTGTTTTTATATTCAAAACTTATGAAGCATATTTTAATAGCATTTTGCCTTATTCTTGGTCTAAATTACTCATTTGGTCAAGATGTTCATTTCACTCAGTACAGTTTCTCACCCTTGCATGTTAATCCCGCCAATAGTGGCTTATTTAAAGGGTCTTATAGGCTAGGAGCACTTGTAAGAGATCAGGCTTTTGCTATAAGCTCAAGTGCTGCATATAAAACCATTAATTTCTATATTGACGCTACTATGCCTTGGAAAGTTCGCAAGAACGACTGGATAGGATTTGGGATAAATTTTGTACAAGATAGAAGCGGAGACATCGGTTGGGGTAGTGGTGGATTTATAGCACAAGTTGCTTACCATCTAATTGCCAACTCAAGAAATACCATATCCCTTGGCGCCCAATATGGAAGTGTCAATTACAATATTCAACATCCAGAAAACAGTAAATTTGAAAGTACACAAAGAGGCATTCCTGGAAATCCCTCTGCAAGCTTACAGAAGAGTGCCAAATACACTGATTTTTCCATAGGAATGAACTTGCTAAGTAGTATTGGATCTGCCAAGCATGGAATTGAATTAGGGTTGAATGCTTCTAGGCTCAATCAACCAACTCTTACTGAAGTTAGTACGGGAGGTGGGCAGAAATTAGCCACATTGTTTACTGCTAATGTTGGTCTGAACTATCACTTAAACCCAAAGGTCGATCTAAGAAATAATCTTTGGTTAAGAAATCTTAAGTCAAACACAGAAATAATTCCACAATGTGTAGCTAGTTATTTATTTAATGTAGAAAAGGCATTACGGCTTAACGCAGGACTTGGGTATAGATTCGGGGATGCTTTGCAATTCATGTTTGGAGCAGATATTAAGAATTTAAGTTTTCAATTAGCCATTGACCAGACCCTTTCCAGTCTTCGAACCGCACAATCACCAGCAGGTTTTGGCGCTGTAGAATTAGGTGTTAAGTATATTGGCATTGTTTCCAAAAAACCAAATCCAAAACCTAAAGTATTCTGTCCTCGTTTTTAATTTAATCATTTTTAAAATTTTACTCAGATTATGAGAAAATTATATTTTGTATTTATAATTGTTTTGTCTTCATCGTTGAATGTGTGGGCGCAACCTGCAAGTTCTGATACTCCTGATAAATTAATTAAAGCTGGGGATGAGCAAATAGCTAAAGGTCAAT
>JBDSHL010000325.1:0-2455 GCA_039918515.1 Saprospiraceae bacterium
TGTCCCGTCAGCTATGGTAAAAGTAATAGCGCGAATGTGATCAGCAAGTACTCGCATCGCCATATCCGACTTGGCTTTATTATCATACGATCCCTTGTATTCAATTCTAGAGAAAGATGAAATATAATTTATCAATGGACTAAAAATATCTGTGTCGTAAGATGATTTCTTTTTTTGAAGAACCATTGACAATCGCTCAAAGCCCATTCCAGTGTCTATATGTCTAGCTGGAAGTTCATGTAAAGAGCCATCCGCTTTTCTGTTGTATTGAATGAATACTAGATTCCAGATTTCCATAACTTCCGGTACCCCTTTATTCACTAAAGTTGCCCCAGACTCTATTGTAAATTCATTGTCTGGTCTTAGGTCAATATGAATTTCAGAACAAGGACCACAAGGACCTACCTCTCCCATTTCCCAAAAATTATCTTTCTTACTACAAAATAGAATTCTGGATTCTGGGATCCATTTTTTCCAAAACTCAAAGGCCTCTTTGTCTGGTTTTGTTCCTTCTTTCTCATCTCCCTCAAAAACCGTTACAAATAATCTGTTAGCATCGATCTTATAAACTTCAGTTAATAATTGCCAGGCAAGGGCAATAGCCTCTTCTTTGAAATAATCACCAAACGACCAATTTCCTAACATTTCGAACATGGTATGATGATAACCATCTGTACCAACCTCCTCAAGATCATTGTGCTTGCCACTCACTCTAAGGCATTTCTGCGTATCGACAACCCTAGTATACTGAGCCGGTTTATTACCTAGAAAAATATCCTTAAATTGGTTCATCCCAGCATTCGTAAACATGAGGGTTGGGTCGTTTTTGACTACTATAGGAGCACTTGGAACAACCTTATGCTTGTGTTCTTCAAAGAAGCTTAAAAACTGCTGGCGTATGAATTTAGAATCCATTGTGGAAAATTATAAAAAATAATGTAAAAATGCTGTTTATCAATTATTTATACATTTAATACTTTTATATATATAATAAACAAATGTTAAAAAATAATAATCTGGTAAACTTTACCTATTTTTGTCCCGACAATTAAAATCTGGATTTCAAACAATTCGCAAAAGTAGGATAAAATAGAATAGTATACCTTGAGGTTTGAGAAATATGTATATAACCCCCATACCCTACAGTTTGAGAAAGACAAGCTGACCCGTAAATCTATAATTTTTAAGGTATTTGGATTTATTTCTGCTGTGATTGTCAGCGCAGGACTTTTGTATTTCCTTACCTCTGAATACTTCCCAACTCCTAAAGAAAAGAGTTTATTGAAGGAGTTAAATCAAATGGACTATCAGTTTTCAACTCTTAAGGAAAAAATCGAGCGCGCAGACAAAATTGTTCAAAATCTACAGAACAGAGACGCCAAAATTCATAGAGTTTTATTAGGAATGGATCCCATTGATCCCTCCATCTGGAAATCAGGAGTCGGAGGACATGATCCTAATCTAACCACCAAGATGCTAATCAATGGAGGAGTAAGCTTATCTGAGACTAAGAATTACCTTGATGAATTAGAAAAACAAGTGTATGTCCTCAGTAAATCTTATGATGACATTGAGAAAGAGGCCAAAACCCATGAAAGCATGTTAGCTAGCATTCCTTCTATTAAGCCTGTCAGACTAGATCATCTGGCAAGAGATGTACAACAATTATCAGGTTTTGGTATAAGATTACATCCAGTACATAAGGTGAATAAGATGCATACTGGAATTGATTTCACTGCTCCAATAGGAACTTCAATACAAACTACTGGAGATGGTCGAGTTGAAAAAGTAGAAAACAAATCTTCGGGATTTGGAAGATCAGTATTAATAGATCACGGCTTTGGTTATAAGACCTTATATGGTCATATGCAAACCATTAAGGTAAAAGTTGGTGAAAAACTGAAGAAAGGTGAGATCATTGGAACCATCGGAAATTCAGGACTATCTACAGGACCTCATTGTCACTATGAAGTTTGGTTTCACAACAAACCTGTTAATCCAATACACTATTGTATGGATGGCTTGAGTCCAATAGAATATCAGGAACTTGTAGAGCAAGCTACAACTAATAATCAGTCTTTCGATTAAGACTTTTAGATCAGATTTTAACTTAATATAGTATTTTTTATAAGAACCATTTAAGGGTGAGTTCTTTATAATAATAAAAGTTTTTTAAGCTAATCAATTATACATTTGGAATAATTAATAGTAATTTCAATTTCCTAAATAAATCATAATTTTGCTATCATTGAGAATTATCCATATTCCTCATCTTAACTTTACAATTCTTTTGAGCCATTTTATAAAAATAATTAATTTTTAATTAAAATGAAAAACATAATTCTATTCTCTTTTAGTTTTATTCTCTTTGCATTTGCACAAGTTGCAAATGCTCAAAATTCTCATAAATCAACTGATAAAAAAGAAAAGAGCGAAACCACTAAAAAGAAAAAGG
>JBDSHL010000326.1:0-3226 GCA_039918515.1 Saprospiraceae bacterium
GATACATGATCTCGACTTAATAAGCTTAATTGCCCAAAGTGAACCGAAGGAAATTCGTGCAACTGGAGTTAGTATTGTAAGCCGATCTGCTGATATTTGTAATGCAAGAATTGAATTCGAAAGTGGATTGGTGGCCAATGTAACTGCTAGTCGAATCTCCATGAAACAAATGCGAAAAATTAGAATTTTTCAAGAAGACGCTTATATAAGTTTAGACCTTGCCACTAAAGAAGCACAAGTCATTTCTCTCCTTGATCATCAAGCAGACAATACTATAGAACTCGAGACATATAAAGGAAAGAAATTTATTAAATTAGAAGAATTGGAAATCGATAATTCAAATGCAATTTTAGAAGAATTAAAGTCGTTTGCTAAAAGCATAGCGACAGACACTTCATGCGATGTGAGTCTTCAAGATGGTATTCGCGCATTAAAACTAGTAGAAGCTATTTCAAAACAAATAAGCTAATGAAAACAAAATTAATTGTTCTAGGCATAATTATTTTCAATATAATAGCTTGTACAGATAGATCCGAAATACCAATTCCTTCGTATATATATATTGATTCAATCGATTTGAAAACGAGCCCATCTCAAGGTACAAATTCCCATGCATTTCGCGATGCCTGGATATATGTTAACGATACATTCGTAGGGGCATATGAATTACCTGTTAAAGTACCAGTAGTTAATTTTGGTGAAGCTCGAGTAAAAATCTACGCAGGAATAAGAGAAGATGGAATAATCTCTCATCCAGTGAGATATTCCATGACATCTCCTTATGTGAGTAACCTCTACCTAGATGCTGGTAAAATTGATACCATTGAACCTATTGTTGAATATTATTCCGATATAAAGTTTCCGTTTATTGAAAACTTTGATAAGACCCATTTTTTTAATCAAGATATTGATGGTAATGTTTTGACTCAAGTAACATTATCTACATTGGCAGATGCTTTTGAAGGATCAAATTCAGGGGAAATTCATCTAACCAAAGAAAATCCTGCATTGGTTGCATGGTATGACTATTCCAAAGCCATTCCAACTGGTCCCAATGAGGTGTTTCTTGAATTAGATTATAAGTGCGATGTTAGATTTTCTGTAGGGTTTATTGGATTTAAGGCTGGCGAAACTCCCAAAGACTTGATATTTGGTACTTTACATCCTAAGGAGTATTGGAATAAAGTATATTTTAATTTCACTCAAACTTTAATTGATTGTGGTTGTGAGAATTATCGCATTGGAATATATGCAGTTTATGATACCAGTATTGCCAAAGTAAATCAAGTTATTCACCTCGATAATTTCAAAGTGTTATATCGATGAAATTTAGAGGATTCGTAAATCTCTTTTATAGGCTGCTGGATGTTATTCTTGTTGCGCTTATTTGGGTAGGTTTTTATAAGTATAATTTAGTTGTTAAAGGTTACTTATCCTTTGATCTAGAAAAGCAAAATAAAGTATTCATCTTTGGACTCTTACTAATTCCTTCTTTTTGGTTTTTAATGAATATCATTTCCGATCAATATAAGAATGTTTACAGGCTTTCCAGATGGTCAATTATTCTTTCAACATTTATTTCTGGCTTGTTATTGGTATTTTTAACCGCAATAATATTGTATCGATTAGACCACACATTATTTGATACAAATTCTTTAAAAAATTTCTTGAAATATTATTTCTATTTCGTTCTCATATTGGGGATCTATCGACTAATATTATTGAGTATTGCCAGCAAGAGATTGAAAGATGGAGTAGTAGGATTTAATACCATTATCATAGGAGGCGATCAGAATGCATTGGAATTATTTAATGAAATTAAATCGTATAATTATAGTCTAGGACACAAATTCATTGGATTCTTTAACTCAAATGGCGGATCAGGAAATGAGCTCATTCAACATTTACCTTTACTTGGTAACCTGAGTGGTCTTCGTGAGTTTATAGAGAACAATGAAATTGAAGAAGTAATAATTGCTATAGAATCTACAGAGCATGAAAAGTTAAAAAGTATATTGGACTTGCTTTTTGAATTTGAAGATAGAATCATCATTAGAACGATACCTGATACCTATGATATACTATTGGGATCGGTCAAAATGAACTATTTATATGGTGCTGTACTCATAGAAGTTCGCAGAGAAATTATGCCCCCGTGGCAGAAGATTGTTAAACGTCTAATTGATGTTGTTGTAAGTATAAGTGTACTTGTTTTCTTAGCTCCAATAATATTTTTTATCTATATTAGAACTAAAATTGCAAACAAGGGGAAAGCCATTTATTCACAAGCGCGAATAGGATTATATGGTAAGTATTTTCATATTTACAAATTTCAATCTATGATTGAAGATGCTGAAATTGCAGGTCCTCAGTTGTCAAGTGATACAGATATTAGGGTAACTAGTTGGGGGCGATTCATTAGAAAATGGAGATTGGATGAAATTCCACAATTCTACAATGTGTTGAAAGGAGATATGTCATTGGTGGGACCACGACCAGAACGCAAATATTTTATTGATCAAATTGTCCTTCAGGCTCCCCATTATAAACATTTATTGAAAGTTAGACCAGGAATAACTTCATGGGGTCAGGTCAAATTTGGGTATGCTTCTAATGTGAATGAGATGATTCAGAGATTGAAATACGATATTCTTTATGTTGAAAACATGTCACTCGGCTTGGATTTCAAAATAATGTTTTACACCGTTTTAGTATTAATTCAAGGTAAAGGCAAATAATAGTCTTCTTAAACTTCTTTGCACTTATTTTTGCAGCAATTATCATTTATGAGTAGAGTAATTACATTGCGAGAGGCCCTTAGAGAAGGCATGAGTGAAGAGATGCGTCGTGACCCAAATGTATTTTTGATGGGTGAGGAGGTAGCCCTTTATAATGGTGCCTATAAGGTAAGCAAAGGAATGTTGGACGAGTTTGGTCCTAGACGTATCATTGATACTCCAATTGCAGAACTTGGTTTTGCTGGAATTGGGGTAGGGGCTGCGATGAATGGATTGCGGCCAATAATAGAGTTTATGACCTGGAATTTTGCGGTCTTAGCCTTTGATCAAATTGTCAACAATGCAGCCAAAACTTTAACTCAGTCAGCAGGTGAATTCAGATGTCCAATAGTATTTAGAGGACCTTCAGGAAGTGCTGGACAATTAGCTCAACAACACTCTCAGAGTTTTGAATCATGGCTTGCTAACTGCCCAGGATTGAAAGTAGT
>JBDSHL010000327.1:0-3988 GCA_039918515.1 Saprospiraceae bacterium
CGTTGACTAAATGATAATTGGGTTAAAAAAGTAAATGAAGGGACCGGGGCAATTGCTTCGGTCTTTTTTTTTTCTTAAAAAAATTTTCAGTTATTCCAAAGTACTTTAGATAAGTAAAATATTTGTATCGATGGATGAAAACCATTATGTTAGTGGTAAAGAATCAGTTATTGACATGCATATTTTGCAATTTTGAAAAATCATGACCAAAACATTAACCAACTAAACTGTTACAAAAACATTATTGCTCCAATAAGACAATTTTTTCCAGGCAATATTCTATTAATTTTCGAATCGTCTTTTCAGGATTTGAAGAGAACTCATTGGTTATTCGATTGGCAAGAATAGCATTCAACGAAATACTTCTATGTCCCATCAGAGTAGCTAAGGCATAAATCCCTGCAGTCTCCATTTCGATATTGGCAATTTTTCCAAATGGGTTTAAGTCTAACTTAGACAATTTGCTTAGTAATTGATTTTGGTGGGACTTAATTCTAACAGTTCTTCCTTGAGGCGCATAGAATCCTGGAGTAGTTAAGGTTAATCCGTTCATGATATTAGTATCTTTAAAGTGAGTTAGCAAGGATTCATCTACTTTAATATAATATAGACTATTGACTTGAATTCCATTGGCCATAAAATGTTTAAGAATTTCAGATTCTTCAGCTTGATTTTTAGAGACATAAAAATCCATCAGTGCATCTACACCAATAGCTGCATTACTGATGAGTAGTGTGTCCACTGGAATTTCCTCTTGAATGGCACCAGAAGTTCCCAAGCGAATAATATTAAGAGATTTCAAAGGCGACATGTCTTGACCCGTAAGGAAATTTACATTGAATAAGGCGTCGATCTCATTTAATACAATTTCCACGTTATCTGTTCCTATTCCTGTTGAAATAACGGTAATTCTTTTGTTTTTAAAAAATCCAGTATGGGTGACAAATTCACGTGAACTTATTTTGAATTCAATGGTGTCAAAATAATTACTTATCATTGGGACTCTTTCAGGATCGCCGACAGTTATAATATTTTCTGCCACATGTTCTTGTCTGAGTTTTAAATGATAGATAGACTCATCTGTATTCAATATCCAATTTGCGTTCATTTCTAATTTAATTCAAATGTCAATAAATAAAATTTATCATCTGAGTAGTTGCAGTACCTGTAAAAAAATTCTCGGCTCACTTAATACCACTTCTTGCGCGTTGCAAGATATAAAGCAAAACTCAATTACTGCAAAAGAATTAGATCATATGGCCAAACTAGCAGGATCCTATGAAGCCCTGTTTTCAAGAAGAGCGATTAAGTATAGAACTTTGAATCTTAAAGAAAAAAAGCTAACTGAAAAAGATTATCGCAAGTATATCTTAGAAGAATATACTTTTCTAAAAAGACCTGTTGTTATGGTTGGCAATCGAATTTTTATCGGAAATATAGGTTCGGTAGTTAAAGCAGCACAGGAGGCATTATCTGCTTAAATGTATCGCCTAAGTATTCTATGATATCAGACGCAATTAGGCTTTCATAAGATTGCTTAGACAAGGCGAGATCAGCTGCAAATCCATGAATAAATACTCCTGATATTGTTGCCTCTAAAGAAGAATAACCCTGTGCGACTAAAGAAGCAATAATCCCAGCAAGAACGTCTCCACAACCAGCAGTAGCCATCCCTTGATTGCCAGTTGTATTAAATGTTACTTGACCATCCATATTAATGATTGAAGTATGAGCACCTTTGATAATAATGATGACTTGATATTTTTTTGCAAATTGGACTGCTGCTTCGATTCTTTGTATGGAATTAACATGACTCAAATGCAAAAGTCGATCAAATTCACCAATGTGTGGAGTTAGGATAGTGTTTTTAGGAATTTTTCCCAGTAAAGAAGAATTCTGTGAAAGTACATTAACAGCTTCGGCATCTAATATCAAAGGTTTATTGGAATCAAATGCGTATTCGAGAATTTCTTCTAAGTCTTTCACATCTTTCATACCAGGTCCTATAAGTATTGCGCTAAAAGATACTAATTTCTGTGAAGTAAATTCAGATCTTGCATAGACAATGCTTTCAGAAATATTGACAAATAACTCTTTCATCGATGCTTCTTCTACAAATGAAGATACTAGACCACATCCACTTCTTAAGCTTGCCTTAGAAGTTAAAATAGCCGCGCCATTCATATTTTTATTTCCCGCAACAATTGCCAGATGCCCGAAATTATTTTTATATGCAAATTTATTACGTGGCTTAAGAATGGATTGGATATCTTTTAATTCAATCATGTAAAATGGAGTAGGGGTTTCGTTAATAGCATTTTTAGATAGTCCAATAGATCGAATCATCCATTTTTTTATGGAACCTGAATATTCGGGTAAAAAATAGTTGAGCTTTGGAAATTCAAATCCAAATACTAAATCGGCATGTATGCTATTTCCTTCCATGATCTTATCTGCAGAAATTCCAGAAGGAAGATCAATACTTATTTTAAAGTTTTTAATAGAATTAATATAATCAATAAAGGGATTCCACTTGGAATCTAAAGGTCTTGAACTCCCAGTTCCTAGAATGGCATCAATAATTATATCGCCTACTTGAATATTTGGAAAATCACGAGTTGAATCTTTAATTTCAATAATTTCGGAAAGAGAGAGCTTATGGAATAATATTTTATTTTTTAAAAAATCAGCTGAAGAATTTGCAGAAAGATTACATTCATAAACACAAACATTTAAATCCGCTTGTTGCAATAATCTCGCGATAACCAAGCCATCTCCACCGTTATTGCCATTACCACAAAAGATATGAACTGAAGAAGTGAAATTTGGATGAGATTGGAGAAACCAATTTGTAAAAGCGGTTCCAGCTTGCTCCATCAATTCATACAAAGTAATATTTAATTCTTGACAAGTAAGTTCTTCAACTTGCTTGATCTGTGAAGGTGATAATATTGCCAGCATTTCCTATGATTCCAACATGAAAGGATATCGATAATCCATTGGCGGATCGAAGTTTTCTTTAACTGTTCTAGCAGAAACCCAGCGTATTAAATTCAAGACAGAACCTGCTTTATCATTAGTTCCTGAAGCTCTCGCTCCACCGAAGGGTTGTTGATCTACAACTGCACCAGTTGGTTTGTCATTGATATAGAAATTTCCAGCAGCGTGTTTTAGCTTTAGACTTGCACGATTAATGGTTTCCCGGTCATGTGCAAATATTGCTCCAGTTAACGCATAGTCACTCGTCGTGTCAACTAGATCAAGAATGTGATCATAATCTGCGTCATCAAAAACATAAATGGAAAGTATTGGTCCAAATAATTCTTCTTTCATAGAAAAGTATTGCGGATTATCACAAAGAATGACAGTAGGTTCTATAAAGTAACCTATAGATTTATCATATTTACCACCTATAATAATTTTTGCATCCTGAGCACTTTTTGTTTGTTCTATAGCAGCAGCCAATTTGTCAAAAGATTTTTCATCTATAACAGCATTGATGAAATTGGTGAAATCTTCAGGACTTCCCATTTTCATTGAATCGAGATCTTCTCGCAAGTTATGTTCGACTTCTGTCCAAATGCTTTTAGAAATATAGGCACGTGAAGCAGCGCTGCATTTTTGTCCTTGGAATTCAAACGCAGCTCTTGACAATGCAACAGCTACCGTTTTTGGATGGGCAGAAGAATGTGCTACAACGAAATCTTTTCCACCTGTTTCTCCAACAAGTCGAGGAAAAGATTTGTACTTGGCAAGATTGTTTCCAATGGTTGCCCAAATTCTTCTAAAAACAGCTGTAGAACCTGTAAAATGAATTCCTCCAAAATCGCGATGATTAAATATAACTTCTCCTGCCGTAGCGCCATCTACAAAAACCAAATTTATGACACCGGGTGGAAGACCAGATTCCATTAAGATTTCCATTATGAGTGAAGCAGAATAGATTTGCGTTTCAGACGCTTTCCAGACCACTGTATTCCCCATTAGG
>JBDSHL010000328.1:0-2614 GCA_039918515.1 Saprospiraceae bacterium
ACATTTTTCATTGTTGCAATCGGTAATTTGAAATTCATAATTCGTCTCACAATTAGCTTTAAGCGGACCTATCTTTAATGGAAGTTGAGAATATTTGAATTTACCATAGTTCACACCATTTCCTTGAACACTAAAACAGTCGCCGACATTCTTATAATGTAAGTTAATAGTAACATAAAACAATCCCTTGGCGTCACAGTCAGATTTAACTAAATTGAGATCACTCAGCACACAATCTGGTTTAGTTTCACAACAGACTTTACCTAGTATTCCTGTCACACTGCACTTTTCGTTGGCGCAATCCCGGACAGCAAATTCATACTCTGTAGTACAGTTACCTTTCAAAGGACCAATTTTTAAGGGAAGCTGAGAATATTTGAATTCACCATATCTTATGCCATTACCCGTAACTATAAAGCATTCAGAATTGCCATCATGTGTGAAGTTAAGCGTAACATAGAAAGTTTTTTCTGCAGAACAGTCGGATTTTTCAATATGCAAATTGCTTAACTGACACTCTAACGGAACAATCTGAGTTGTCTTAGAAGATGCATAACTAATGCCTAATAAGCATAAACAAAAAATAATCCTTTGTGAATATTTTTGAATTGATTTCATAATAATAAACTTGTTTTTAATGATATCCCTATGACTGGGGTCATCGTGTAATTGTTGCCTAAAGATATAATCATTTTTTAAGAAAGTAGAATTATATTAAAATTGCCCTATTATTAATATATTATATAATATAAAACTCCCTTATAAATAAATCTTAATATATATCGTAAATATTTAATGTCAAAGGCAATAATAGCTTAAATATTGGCTTTTCATAGCTATAATTTAGAGAACCTTGCGCATTTTAAATCTTTTTTTTCAATTCATTTTAATTTGAGCGTAATAAGTTTAAAATGTTGATTATTAGTTTTCTATATATGATTAAATTTACTATTTATTAGCTAACCTTCATAGGGTATATAGTAAAACTTGTTTCAATAGTTTGAAAAAATAAATTTTAATAATTTTGGAAATAATGGAACTTAGTTTAAGTTTGTGGGTCCAAAGAGCTAACTAACCACTAGTTTGATGGCGAAGCGTTTAAACATATTAGATTTAAGTTATTGATTATCAAATCACTGCTTGATTTTTTATGTTTATTGGAATTAACCAAACCAAGGCATGAAGCAAGTCATTCTAAACCAAACTCAATGTCCATTCTGTGGTCTTACTTGCGGTTTTTTGTCTTTTTCCAAAGTTTTTTCAAAAAATATTTTAATCTTTTTGTGGGTTCTTTCAAGTTTCAATCTGATTGCTTGTAAGAATAAGTCAATTGGAAGCACAACAAACATTTCTAGCCCACCTAATCATAATAATACAGCTCCTATCGGTACTAATCCTATGGTTTCTGAGGATCCTAAATTGACTGGATTTCCCTCTCTTCAAGAATTTATTGAATTACTAGGCAATGATCCTCAATATGTAGGTTTTGCAAGATTATTGCATGAAGACTTCCTTTTGAAATATATCAATATTAGAGAGCAATTCGATTTTGTGTTCTTTGTTCCAAATGAGAAGAATCAAGATCCTACCTATATAAAGACTTATCTGAGCAATGAATCTACACCAATGGATAAAAACGCTTTCTGGCTTAGTCATATTGCAGTTAGCTCTAAAGGCATGCCTTTTGAAGGTAACCCTACTATTTATCAAGTTATGTTGAAAAGAAACAATCAAATCATCTCTTATGAGGGAGGATCTACCAATATAATAAGCGAAAAGAAATTGAAAGATGGAACCCAAATCATCTTTATAGATAAACCAATAAATATACCAATTAGAAAATAATAATTCCAATTCTCATGAACAAATTATCTACTCGAAACCAAACATTTATGAACCGCTTCGGCAAGTATTGCTTTTTGTTCATAACGTTGTTTAGCCTAAGTTTTCCTCTGAAGGCCCAGGTTCCACCATGTAATCCCACAATGAATCCGTGCTTAATGCAAGGAAACGCAGTTCCCATTATTGTCCCCTTGAATGCTTCTTGTCAGTTTACTTATCCTGACGTAGTAACTCTACATGCTTGGACAGCAGCGCCAATTTGTTCAGATGGGACTAACACTTGGACTCGAATTGGTACTCCATTTGTTACTCAGATTCCACCAGCAGGAACAGGACCAGTGGGAACAGGCAACAATGCTGTATGCTCGAATACTACCTTTCCTGTGGACATTTTTGCAGTGTATCAATTTGGTATTATGACCTGTACCATACTTAAAGGAGATGTATTTAGTGTCACTGATCTATTGATTCCAACTTTAACCTTACCTCCAAATGTTACATTTCCAGTAGATAATGGATGTACTGTAATGGCATCTACTGTCTTGGCTTGGGCAAAAGCCAATGCAACAGTATCTGATAATTGTACAGGTAATCCAACTTTAATAAATAATATAGTTATTGTTTCCAATGGTATTGTTCCTTTAGCTTGTCCTACTTCACCAGGACCTGGAGGGATAGTTACTTTCAAGACTACTGATGCTTGCGGTAATATGTCTAACCCTCCGACTGCTGTTAATGTTTTTTTAAGTGATAATGTGGCACCGACAGTTAC
>JBDSHL010000329.1:0-2118 GCA_039918515.1 Saprospiraceae bacterium
TGGACAAGGTTCTGGTGGTGGAGGAATTAATGCCGACGGGACCGCTAAAGAACAAGGAACCCTCAACACTTATAACCCAGCTGCGGGCACCAACGGAACTCCTAATAGTTGGGGTCCTAAAATTGGATCTGCTTCAACTCCAACAAGTTATGACAATTTAGATAATTTTTTTCAATTAGGCCATACTAGTAATCATAATATTGCTTTTTCTGGTGGAAATGATATTGCCAATTTTAGATTCTCCTACGGAAGAACAGACCAAGATGGATTTATACCGAATACAGAATTAAAAAGAAATGTTTTCAGACTAAATGCAGGAGCAGGGGCTAAAAAATTTAAAGTAGAATTCAATGGCTCTTATTCAACAAGTACTGACATAAAGGCACAACAAGGAAGTAATTTATCAGGATTAATGCTACCACTATTTAGAACACCAATAAGTTTTAATAATATTGGTGGAACTGGAAGTGATGGTTTTACGGAACTTGATGGTTCACAGCATAGATATATTGTAAATTATGATAATCCATTGTGGACAGCCTATCATAATACCAATAAAGGGGATGTAGGAAGAATAAATTCAAATGTTTCATTTAACTATGAAGCGAATAGTTGGTTGAATTTAACATATAGAATTGGAACTGATATGTATAATGATGCAAGACAACAAATATTTGATATTGGAAATAACAATAATGATCCAACAGGAGAAATTTGGGAATCCAACTATAAATTTGTTGAGCTTAATCAGGATTTATTTGCGAGATTCAATAGAAGTTTAACGAGTGATATTGGGGCAAGCTTGGTACTTGGTACTCAATTAAATGATCGAAAAACAACAAATATATTTGCTAGAGGAAGAAATTTTAGTATTCCAAATCTTTTCAATTTAAGCAATACTTCAGATAGATATTTTGATAATGCAATTTCAAGAAGAAAATTGGCAGGTATATTTGGATCATTAGATTTGTCTTACAAAAACTATCTTTATTTAAACTTAGCTGCAAGAAATGATTGGGCTAGTACATTTGGGCCAAAATCTGACGGTAGTTATTTATATCCTTCTGCAAGTTTGGCGTTTGTGGCTTCAGAATTATTTTCATCTACAGCTCTTTCTTATTTGAAGTTTAGAACTTCATTTGCTTCTGTAGGACGTGAGCCCGATCCGTACTTGTCTGCAACTTATTATGATCAACCAGTACTAACAGATGGGTATACAGATGGTCTTAGTTTTCCATATACTGGTGTAAATGGTTTCGGATATAGTTATAAGAGTGTTTTGGGTAATAATGCTATTAAGCCTGAAAAAAATCAAACCATTGAATTTGGTGTTGATGCCCATATTTATAAAATTCTTACATTAGGATTGACTTATTATATTAGTAAAGCATCTGATCTTCTATTGCTAAGACCGATAGCTAACTCAACTGGATTTAAAACAATCTTCTCTAATGCTGGAAAAATGGAAAACAAAGGGATTGAGGTTGAATTAGGAATCAATGTCTTAAAGAGACCAAATTTTTCTTGGGACATAAACTTGAATTTTGCTAAAAATACAAATGAGGTAACAGAGCTTGCAAATGGCGTTGACCAAATATCTATAGAAAATGCATTTACTGGAATTGGATCTTATGCAATTGTTGGACAGCCAATTGGTGCATTTTTCGGATCTAAATGGAAAAGAGATGCAGGAGGTCAACTTATTATAGGAGCTAATGGATTGCCATTAAAAGAAGCACTTGAAGGTAATCTAGGAAATCCTTATCCAGATTGGTTAGGAGGTATCAATAATTCATTTAATATTTATGGCTTTACGCTTTCAGGTCTTATTGACATTAGACAAGGTCAAAGTATTTGGGGTGGAACAATTGGACGTCTTAACAGAATTGGCAGATCGGCAGCATCTGCTGATAGAAATAGAACTTATATCATAGATGGAGTTAAAGCAGATGGAACCAAAAATGATAAAGCAATTAGTGCAAATTCCTATTATAGTGCATACCTAGGTGATGGTGGAGCTGCTCAAGAGCAATTGGTATTCGATGGTTCATGGGTCAGATTGAGAGAAGTGACACTGTCCTATACTTTTAAGAAAGTAGGTAATTTGAGAGTTTTTGG
>JBDSHL010000330.1:0-2948 GCA_039918515.1 Saprospiraceae bacterium
ATGAAAACTATCTTTTAGGGTATTATTACCATTTACAATACTTGAATCTTGTGCTTGAACATTTTTGATGGTTATCAAACTCAAAAAGATATATAGTATTATTTTATAATTGAATATAAATATTTTCATCGTCTATTTTAACATTAAATGTTTTTAAATTGTGTTCAGCAGGTGGATTTTGAACGATTCCTTTGTTTGTAAATTCACTTCCATGACAGGGACACATCAGATAATTTCCTTGGGTTTCTAGTTCACAACTTCGATGTGTACACTCCATCCACAATGCAGAGTATTCATTGTCGGTGAATCTAAATAAATAAATCGGATAATGAAGGTTTTCAGATTTAATGATAACAAATTTTCTTTCTGAGTTTTTGTCATTTTGTCTTTTGATAAACTCTGATTTTTTAACAACAATTTTATTATTTAAAGATTCATTTTTTGCAAAATAATTAGCAGATGAGCAACTCTGAAGTAAGGTTGGAACAATGCTTGATCCCAAACAAATTAATCCGCAATTTTTAATAAATTCTTTTCTCCTCACAATTATAAAGATTCCAAAAATTTAATTAAAGATTTTTTTTCACTCTCGGATAATTGTTTGAAATTCGTTTTACTTATTGCTGATTCTCCACCGTGCAAAAGTATGGCATCTTCTATACTCCTTGCTCTGCCATCGTGCATTAGATAAAGTTCGTTTCCTTGCGATTTTTTAGCCAGGCCTAAACCCCAGAGCGGAGTTGTTCGCCATTCATAGGCCATGGCTGTTCCTTCCGTATATTGGTCGTCTAATTCTGATCCCATGTCGTGTAACAATAAATCGGTATAAGGAAAAAATTCTTTTTTGTTCAATGCAGAAATGGGCGAGTATGAAGTTTGTAACTTTTCAACATGACAAGCATTGCATTGAATTTTTTTAAATATTTGAGCGCCTTCAATAACTAATTGATCCGATGTGTTTCTTTGAATAGGTTCTTGTAGAGTTTGTATATAAAAAACTGTTGCATTAAGACTTCGATCGGTTATATCCAAATCCGAAATTGGACTGCTGTTCAATCCATCTAAATAATTCACTGGACTGTAAGGTAATAAAGTTGTAGTTATTCCGATGTCTTGATTGAATGCTTGAGCACATTGTTGAATAAGATTGTAAGTACTTGCTTTTCTACCAAATCTACAAATATACTTTCCATTTTGTGTTTGAGCAGTACTTGATGGTACAATCCATGAAGGAATCGTATTCCAATTTACCTTTCCAGAGATCCCGTCACTATTCTCATCATTAGGATCAGACAATTTTAAAATGTCAGTTTCACTGACTAATTCTAAGAGCCCATTACCTGAAACTATAGGTGCAATAAGTTTAGTAAAAGTTGCTCCTGCGGGTATCCTTTCGGCTTGATATCCAGTAATAAAATTGTTTTGTAATTGAGGTGCGCCTTTATTTAAAAAATTGTTGCCGAATGTGTCAGATTGTCCGAATCGTGTAAGTAAAGTTAGAGGATGACCTCTATTGGCCCCACTGTGACAATTAGAACATGAGGTCGAAACGAATATAGGACCCAGTCCAGTCTCACGTATATAAACCTCATCGAATTCCTTAGCTCCCTCGATAAACAAACGATTTTGTTCAATACTAAGTCCTTCAATAGGTCTGTCTATAAGTTCATCAGCCGTAATAATTGAAGGAAGGATTTGATCGCAAGATATCAATAGGAAAATACCTAAAAAAAGTATTATTTTACTAGAAAAAAGAGATGACATTCATTTTAAATTATTTCAGCCGCAAAGGTACATATTTTGAGTATAAATTATAGGCTAATTGCATTTTAAGTGTATCGAGTTAAATTAGACTATAATATTCCTAATTTTAATTGTCAAGGATATGATGCAATTTGTTTTAAGTTTCCGAATAAGATTTCCTTATTACCTTTACAGCATGAGAGAAATCTTAACCTTATGGAAAAGGGATATTAAAAATGAATGGAGAAATTTCTATCAATTAGGAGGTCTATTGGCATTTGTATCTGGTGTTTCTTATCTTATTTATTTTTTTTCTGGAAGTCCGGAAATTAGAGAATGGAATTTGCTTTATTGGTTAACTTATTTATTCCTTTGTTTTTTCATAGGCTCTAGAACTTATGAAGAAGACCAGACACGATATAGGATGCTGATTTACCAATTGATAAATCCATTTAATTTGTTCCACTCAAAGTGGAGTTTTTTATTTATTTTTCTTACTTTGTTGAATATATTGGTTTTATTTTTATTCAGATTATTTATACCTACTATCCATGTTGACTTTCTTCAATGGATTCTATTGTCTATATTATTAAATTTAGGGATGAGTGTATTAATTGCTTTTAGTGCTTTATTAAATGCCCATGCACGCAACAATACCTTATTTTTAACTGTTTTAATATTGCCATTAAGTTTTCCTTTAATAGGTATGGCATTTGCAACTGGATTAAATATTTTGGAAGGTCAATCATTGTGGAGTAATATGTCGAAAGTTCAATTGATGTTAGCAATCGATTTAATTACCTGTGCACTTTCATTTTTTATTGTTCCTCAATTATTTAGAACATAGTATGAATATAAAATATTGGTGGTGGAAGGTCTTGTGTGTGTTGTTATTTGTTTACGTATTTACATTAGGACTTTTAACACCATTAAAGTCAGGAATTGAAGATATACAACCATCCAGAGCTCATGTTGGAGAACAATTAAATCTCGAAATCAAAGGTTATAACACTCATTTTACAAAGAGCAAGAATACCGTATTTCTCAAGAATGAAGATGCCTATTATATTCAATCCTCAGAGGTCATAGCCAACTCGGACAATGATCTATCGGTAAGTTTCATTCTTCCAGCATTTCTTCCTAGTAAAGTTGGTCTTGCTCAATTCAGTGTTTTGGTTTCGTCTAGTTATGATGGAACAAGTATA
>JBDSHL010000331.1:0-5149 GCA_039918515.1 Saprospiraceae bacterium
AAATTGCAGCATTTGTTTTTTTCTTGCTATATCTTTTGTTCGATAAGCATATTTCTTTTTTGAATTTGTTTAAGTTTCCTAAATTTAATATTGATCATATCAGAACCATTGTTAACATAAGTACGCCTATACTATTTCAATCTATTATAGGAATAAGCAGTTGGTTTCTATTTTTTGTATTTATTGAAAAGCTCGGAGAAAGGTCTTTGGCAATTTCTAATCTATTGCGAGTAATTTACCTAATTTTCACTATTCCAAGCTGGGGATATGCACTTTCTTTAAATAGTATTGTAAGTAAAACTATTGGCCGCAAAAAAGAAAAAAGAGTAATCAAATTAGTGACTCATGGTTCCATACTATCCATACTGACGACAGCTTTAATTTCCTTTCCATTTCTTTTCTTTCCAAGTACAATGATGGCATCTTTGCTACAAGGAAATTCACAAGACATCTTCATTGATTCTAAAGCTTATTTTCCTTTACTCTTTCTTATCTTGTTGGTAGCTTCTTATTCCATAATAATCTTCAATGGAGTGAGTGGAACAGGTGAAACTATGAAGGTACTTAAGATTCAAATAGTCTGTTCAGTGGTGTATTTAGTTACCTGTTATATTGCAATATTACATCCTACTACCTTAGGTCTCTATGGTGCTTGGGGTGCAGAATTGGCTTATTGGGCCATTCAAGGACTTTTGTCGTGGTTTGTACTTCAATCAGGAAAGTGGCAATTTCTTAAATTCTAATTCGCCATATATAGAAATAATTTTTAAATTTTTACTCTTTTTTTCATTTAAAAGTTTGATATACAGCTAATTAAATTATAGTATATAAAAAACTTATATTAATAATTTCCTTACTTTTGCGGAATTATGCAACTTAAATCACTAGAGATAAAAGGCTTTAAAAGCTTTGCAAATGATACCATTATCAACTTTAATGAAGCTGTAACCGGTATTGTTGGACCAAATGGCTCAGGTAAATCAAATGTCGTTGATGCTATTCGGTGGGTATTGGGAGAACAAAAGGGGAAAGAACTTAGGCTTGAAGCCATGTCTGATGTAATCTTTAATGGTACTAAAAAGAGAAGAGAAGCACCTATGGCACAGGTGACCCTTAGCTTTGATAACACTAAAAATATCATTGCTACAGAATATCAGACTGTTTCTGTTTCCCGATTATTATACAGGAGCGGAGAATCAGAATATAGGTTAAATAATGTAGCTTGTAGATTAAAAGATATTACTTCATTATTTCTCGATACTGGGGTAGGACCAGATTCATATTCGATTATTGCCTTAAATATGGTTGAAGACCTTCTCTCTAATAAAGAGAACGCAAGGCGTAAAATGTTTGAGCAAGCAGCTGGTATTTCAAAATATAAGACTAGAAAAAAAGAATCAATAAATAAGCTCAAAGCAACTACGGAAGATCTCGCTCGTATTGAAGATTTGTTATTCGAAATTAACAATAATTTATTGGAATTAGAAAAGCAAGCCAAACGTGCAAAAAAATTCTATGAGATGCGCGATAAATTTCGATCCGCTGGTTTAGTATTGTCCCACATAAGTATTGCCAATCTTAATACTACAATTCGACAAATTGAACTCAGGCTTGAGGAAGAAATGGCCAATATTCAAGCTATTGAAGTAAATTTAAGAACGCAAGAAGCAGAATTAGAAAAATATAAACACGAACACCTAGACCAAGAAAAAAATCTAAGTGAACATCAGAAACAAGTAAATGTATTGCTAGATAAGTTACGCCAACTGGAAAGCGATATCCAAATTAAACAACAAAGAAAAACGCTGTTTGAATCTCAAATAAGTCAAATTACAGAATCTGATTCTACTTTGGAGAAGAAATTAAATACATATGTCCTTGATATCAACTCAATAGATTCAGATATTTTACTTATTGACAAAGATATTGAATCTGCTGAATCAATCTTTGCGAAACTTGAAGTAGAACTATTAAAAGTCCAGCAAGATTTTAACCTTCATAAATTTGCTGTTGACAAAAAATTAGAAAAAAGACAAGAAGTTGATATTTCAATCTTTAATAGAGAAAAAGACATAGCAATATATTCAAACCAAATCGAGAATCTGAATTCTGAAAATCGCAGAATGAAAGAAGAATTAAATTCTCGTTCCAATGAATTTATAAATGCAGAAAAATATCTTGCTGACAATAATTCAAAACTTCAACTTTATAGAACCAAACTAAATGAACTTTTAGATTCTGAAGCAAAGAGAAAAGAATCTATTTCACTTCAACAATCAAAGATCGATCAACAGATTGGTGCTGTAAATGCTATTAGTAGATCTCGTGATGCTAAGCAGAATGAATTTGATCGATTGAAATCTATGGTTGAAAGAATGGAAGGATTTCCTGAGTCAATGAAATATCTTAATGCTAGTTGGAAACAAAATGTACCCGTTCTTTCTGATGTGATTTCAGTCAATGAAAAACATCGACCTGCAATAGAATTATTTCTTGAACCTTATCTTAATTATTATTTAGTTGTGAATGATAAAGATGCGATAGATGCTATTAGTCTATTACATCGTAATTCCAAAGGAAAAGCGAATTTTTTTATTATAAATCAATTTGATTTTAAATTTAATCAAATTTTGCCTGCACCTTCGAATTCAATTTCTGCTGTAAGTTTAGTGGAATGCGATGCCGTATATCAGAACTTGATAAGCCATTTGTTAGCAAATGTGTTTATCGCAAATCAAGATGTAAATATTGAAGATTATTCTGACATTTCAGATGGAATAAGCTTGGTTAATGCAAATGGAACTTTTCTTAAACAGCGAAAATCAATTTCTGGAGGTTCAAGTGGCTTATTCGAAGGAAAGCGATTAGGGCGTAGAAAAAATTTGGAAAAGCTAGAACTAGAAATAAAAGAATTGAGTAATCAGTTGATATTGAGTGAACAAAATCTTAATAAATATCGGACTGAATTAAAAGTAATTGAGCAAATTAACTATGATGGACAACTAACAGAACTTCGTAAAGAGGAATCCATTGTTCTTCAGCAAATAACAGAATATTCTACTAAATATAATGGTTATAAAGAGTTTAAAAACCAAATTGACAAGCGAATTTTAGACAATGAAATAATTTTCAAGACCAATCAAGCGAATATTGAAAATGCAAATATTGAATTAAATTCATATAAGGAGCAACAACTTAGTTTGTTATCAGAAATTTCCAATAATGATTTAATATATACCCAGGTTTCTTTAGATTTGTCCAAAGCCTCCACTTCACACAATCAAGCAAATCTTGATTTGTTGAAATTAAAGAATAAGAGCGAAAATCTTCAGAAAGATAAACATTATCGCAATAATCAAAAGCTTGAAGTTCTAAATGAGATTGAAACCAATAAGATTAAAATTGAGGAACTTTCAAAAAGCGTTCTCCAATTAAATGATGAAATATCTGCTTCTTTAATTGATCTAGATAAATCATATGCTGCAAGAAAACAAATGCAAGATGACTTAAGTAACCTTGAACAGAGTTATTATGAGGTTAGAAATTTCATCAGTATTTCAGATCAATCTATTAAAGATTTGCAAAGAAATATTTATGAGTTACAATCTAGTATTAATGGATTAAAAGAGAAACGTAGTGATTCTCAGTATAGAATAAGTTCAACTACTGAAAGAGCTGAACTTGAATTTGGTACTAAGTTCGAAAACTTTGTAGCCGATGAAGAAACATTACAAATGGATGAAGGGCAATTAGCTGATCGAGTTAATTATTATAAAGTTAGACTCGACAATTATGGCGAAATTAATCCACTGGCTTTAGAAGCCTATGATGAAATGAAAGTGCGTTATGATTTGATTTTAGTTCAAAGAGAAGATATACTTAAAGCAAAGGAAAGCCTATTAGAAACTATCAAAGAAATTGAAGAGACTGCAATAGCAAATTTTATGGAGTCTTTTAATAAAGTTAGAGATCATTTTCAAACTGTCTTTCGTTCATTATTTACTGAAGACGATGATTGTGATTTGATCTTATTAGACGAATTGGATCCACTTGAATGTGATATTGATATCATTGCAAAACCAAAAGGGAAAAGACCTAAATCCATAAGTCAACTTTCTGGCGGTGAGAAGACTTTAACAGCGATTGCTTTGTTGTTCTCACTTTATCTGCTTAAACCAGCACCATTTTGTATTTTCGATGAAGTTGATGCCCCTTTAGATGATATTAATATTGAAAAATTCAATAAAATTGTAAGGCAATTTTCAAAGGATTCACAATTTATCATTATTACTCATAATAAGCTTACCATGGCAGAAGTAGATGTCCTTTATGGAGTATATATGGAAGAACAAGGAATTTCTAGCGTTACTGCGGTAGATTTTCGAAAATACGATTACGATTCTGTATTAAGCGAAATTCAAGGTTAATATTATTGATCTCATCAATCTACAAATACTTTCTTTATAATGGTTTGGTTGTTCTTTTCTAGTTGGAAGAAAACTATACCAGTTATATTGTTAGACAAGGTCAATTCTGTTATATTATTATTTATTTTCCTTCTAAGCATTGACTTGCCATCAACATTATATACATTAAGTATTCCATCTAACCATTTATCCTCTATTTCAACAGTAAATTGATTTATTCCTTTTCTAGTCAATTTTAGTTCATTTAAATTGGATACTGAAATATTTTTAGTGTCAAGTAATGCACTGCTATCAATAACAATATTTTCATCACCATTCTGATACACTAAATAGGTAAAGTAAACAAGCATCATTTCATCTGTAGTCTTTTCTCCTAAACTAACAAGTTTAGGTGGCGAATTAGGATTATTAGGGTTGTTATTGGTGTTATCATAAATGGCTTTCGAAACCAGTTTTGTTCCTTGGGTTAATATGACAGGTTTTGGAAAATAATATGATCCTTGCCAATGAAAGTTCCAATCTGTAATTCTTATAAGATTTTGAACTTCTTTACTTGGTTTCTCTGCATATACTTCTATTGATTTTCCAATTAAATGCATATGTGGAGCTACACCTAGAAGAGTTATTTTTTGATTTGGTATAGTATAAGCTGCATTAAAAGTTTTTATGGTATTTGCAGGAATAAATAATGGGCCATTTAATAAGGAAAAGGAATGATTTAG
>JBDSHL010000332.1:0-2032 GCA_039918515.1 Saprospiraceae bacterium
GCCATTTCTCTATTGCCAACTAAATAATTATAAGCAACTTTGCAGAAAAGGAGATCTGGACCAACTGAATATTTATCAGCTCTCACAATAACTTTATTAGCTTTCTCATAATTCTTGCGGTTGATCAGAAAGCAGATGTATTTAGTCCAGTATTGGCTTTGTTCAAGTCCTGTTCTGGCAGCTTTAGCATACTGAATTTCAGCAAGATTATATTCTCCAGTAATTACATAAACTTCTGCTAGCGAGGCATGATAGTCTTCTCTATATTCTTCAATCATGATAGCTTCTTTAAGAAAATGTATAGCTTTTACATAATTTTTGGATTCAAGGTGACATAATCCGATGAAATAACAAATTTCGTCATTATAAGGATCAGATTTATAGGCTTTGTTCAATATGCGTCTTGCGTCCTTATATCTTTTTAGCTTGATTAAGCATTCTGCCATATACGATATGACTTCTGGATCCATGCCGAAATTTTGAATAACTTCAGCATAAATATCTACGGCTTTGTCAAGCATACCTATCTGAACAGCTAATTCAGCACAATCCATGTACCCTTGTTCAAATTGTGAGTTAATGATAAAGGAGTATTCCAAAGCTTCAATGGCTTTTGGATATTCACCAATACAAGAATAGGCGTGACCTAAATTAAACCACGCAAGGTAACTGTATGGATTTTTATCAATTAATTCAAGATGTAAGGTTATACTTTCTTCATATTTTTTAGAAAATTCAACACTTACCCAGATTTGTTCAAGTGCTTCAGCATTGTCTGGATTTAAATTTAACGCTTCTTTCAGCGTATAGAACATTTTTTCAAAATCTTTCATGGTTTCACAAATAAAGGCTTCAGTTAAAAGTAGGTCAGAAATATCGGTTTTATGAAAGATTAATTTAATTTCATCAATTAGCAAAATAGCCTCTTCTCCATGACCTTGAATGGCCAGAAGTTTCGTTTTAAGAATTTGAACTTCGCGATCATAAGGAGCCAATTTAATAGCGAGATCCAAGACTTTACAAGCTTCGTTAAGTTGCATCTTGTTCATTAATAAGTTGGCTTTAGTAAGGTAGAATTCTGTTCTGAATTTAAAATGGCTGAGAGCCGCTTCAGTTACATCAAGTGCACGGTCGATTGCTCCTTGATTTGAATAGTAATCAATAAGTTTATGATATGACTCATCTTCCCAGATGTCTAGGGTCAAATGATCTTGCTGAAATTCGAACTCTTGAATTAGTTCAGCTAGTTTTGGATTTGGTTTCGTCTTTCTGTTCACTATTTCCTCAGGGATTAATAATGAGTGCGTAAAAGTACAATTTTATGACATTACTTGTGCTGATTAAAAAAAAATAGTTCATTTTTTGATAATATTACACTTTTTTATAATATCATTTAATATTTTTTGAATCAACGACATACATATTATTATAAAAACAAATGTTATTGGAAAGTTTTTATAATTACTTATTAATCATACAGAAATAAAATTTTTATATTTTATTAAATAATTTTTAAATTTTTTTATTGAAATCCTTTTTTGTCTGTGTTTCTTAAGTTTTTATGCATTTTACAAATACGAATTTACTATAACATATTCAATTAATATCGATGTTTTGGTAACTATCATTGATGTTCTTGGAATCAGTTGAAGTCTGAAATTATTAGTTAAGTTTGGTAGTTTTAAAAATCTATATCTTAGGCAGACCAATTTTGAATATGGATGTGTCTTTTATTATTTTAAATTTATTAATGACTTACATAATATGTATAAATCGTCAGATTTTAGATGGGCGGAATAATTTTGAAATTTACCTAATGAGCATCATGAATAAATGATATATAAAAAATTCATTTATAGATTTAATTTAAAGACATGGCCAAATGTTTTACTCAGATCTCCAAAAAATACAAGATGTTCCGATTCAAGGATGTAAGAATTTAAAAGTAAACCTTAGAAATATCATTTACAATATCATTCCTGCAATACTAGCTGTCATTAGACAGGCCACAGTGCCTCCAATTAAAGCTTTT
>JBDSHL010000333.1:0-2338 GCA_039918515.1 Saprospiraceae bacterium
TGGCTTTCAGATTCCGGTTGTTCGGCTCTTTAGAGTTTTGCAATTCCTTTGAATCGCTTCCTTTTTAAATTAAAATCATGCCTGGCACACAAAATGTCAAGCCCCATCCGGGGCTACATATTTACATTTTTTTAAATCCACCATGATTTTTGACGATAATTAGAATTATACGATTAAATTTTATAAATGTCATTCTTACGGAACTCTAATTAATTCAATTTCTTTTATGATTATTCTATTAAATTTTCGTTCCTATGGACTTTTAACAAGTACCTCAAAATGTATTAAACCTTAGTCTGCAACTTTTGAACTTAGTTCTAAAAATTGCAAACTAATATACTGAAATATAGGATTATACCGCTTTGAAATGATTTTTAGTCCAATTTTTTCCGCCTTTGGCAGATAAAATGTTATAAATTTATACTAGGCGGTATAATACTCTGTATGATTTTTAAATTATTGGAATAATTCAAAAATCACATTGGTATTACTTAATTCGTTTTCCTGCATACAAATCCAAGATTTTCTGTTTGAATAGAAGATCGTATTTGGCAATTACATAGGTACTTTCAGTCTCTGAATATGAATTCTGTGCAGAAGCTAATTCAAAACTATTGGCTGATCCGATTTCGAACTTTTTAGCAGTATTTTTACTTACCAACTCAGATAACTCAAGTGATTTTTTAGCAGCTTCATATTCCTTAATGGCTGCTTTAACATTGGCGACTGCTTGAGTAACCTGAAGCTTTAGGTTTTCTTTGAGAATTTCTAAATTCAACCTTGCTTGTTCGGATTGTATCTTAGATCTTTGAACATTTGCCTTGGTGAAATAATTATCAAATATTGGGATTCTAGAACTTACTCCAAAGCTATATCCTAGAAACTGACTGTACTGGTCAGTAAATGATATTACTTTCGTTTTAGTTATTGTAGGTACTTCGTATTCTAGATTAAAATCAGTACCATTAACCTTAGCCTTTAATATTTCCGTTTTAATTCCAAATTCAGTTGGAGTTACTGCAGCATTTGAATATCTGGAATTAACATTAATGAATCCATTGAGGTTAGGGTAATAGGATGTTTTCGCAATTTTTTCTTGCAGCCCAGCTGATTTTAATCTGATTTCAGCAGCTTGAATTTGTGCTTGATTACTTTCTGCAAGTGGATAAAGACTTTCCGAATTATAAGACTCATTTTTAATATTCCGAAATTCTGAATCTGCGTACCGCTCTAGTATTATATCTACTTTATGATCAAGTCTAAGCATTTGCTTTAACTGTAATCTGGCTTGAGCCAAAACATTTTCAGCAATGATTACAGCTTGATCAGATTTTAATTCTTGAGATTTTATTTCTAAGGCATCTGCATTTGCCCGAGATCCTATTTCTACTAATCTTTGAAGGTTTTTACTTTGGAGGCTTATGGTCTGATAATTCTTTCTCGAAGATTCTAGTCTTTCCTCTGCCATCAAGACATTTAAATATTGTGCTGCAATCTGAAGAGTAAGGTCATTTACCGCTTGTTCGTAATCTTTAGAATTTGCATCCAATTCTATTTTATTATATTTGACAGAATTTCTTAAATACCCTGCTTGAAATAAGTTTATACTTGCCCCAATTCCATAATTGCCAAATATTATATTCTTCGTTACAAATGAATTAGAAGTAGGATCAATATTTCTACCAATACTTAGTCCGGTGTTGAAATCTGCTGAAACATTAGGTAGTTGTTTATATTTGGATTCTTTAAGTTGGATTCCTTGATTGAGTAATTTTAATTCTGATAGTTTTAAACTTAAGTTGCTTTCTACGCCTTGCTTTATACAATGCTCTAACGACCATATTTCAGATTGCGCAATACTGGCAATAGAATACGTCATGCAACCTATATACAAATAAATTTTCCTCATAAGAATAATTCAATTAATTAGTTACTGTTTGAATTTAATTTGGAAGCCAAAAGTAATTGATCAAATCGCCCCCCAAAAGGCCTATAATATGCAAGGATAAAATAATCATTCTCAGTTTCTGACCAATCTCCATCTATTTCTGAAAGGCTCAATTTATTATTTTCATCTAAAGTGGCATAAGCATAATCAATAAAAGCATTTTTGGTATAAATCGTCCCTTCATATGCCTTTTCAATTTTATTATAAGTCATTTTAAATTCTTCTTTCAACTTCCAGTCGCTAAGCAGTCCATAGAGGTAAACATCTTTCTCCAATATTTCTTTGCATGCTAATTTAAAATGTACAATTACGTATTCGCTTCTTGTATTAGAAGATCCTGTTGGATTATCTGGTGAAGTATACACCATCTTCCCATTATAATCAAAGGTG
>JBDSHL010000334.1:0-3995 GCA_039918515.1 Saprospiraceae bacterium
AACATGGTTATATTGGATACAACTAGGAGAATTAAAATTGTAGATTGGGCAATTTATAATAGATGGGGTGCAAAAATTTTCGCAATGAAGCAGGATGTCATAGCGAATCCTGTTATTGTTGAATGGGATGGAACTTATAAAGGCAATCCGGCTCCTTCTGATACTTATATCGTCAAAGCTGTAGCTACTGATATTAATGGTTTTTCTAAATTTTATTCTGAAATGTTCACTTTGGTTAGGTAATAATAAATGGGTACAAAATTCTAAAACCAATTGTGAGAAATTTATTTTGTTTAATAGGGTGCTTTTTACTTGTTAAGTCTGTTGCTTTAACTCAAGGATTTGAAGACTTCACCATAGATAAAGATGTAGATGTGTTTATTTCCAAAAACTTTTCCGAATTAAAAAATCTTACCCTTGGAATTAAAGGCAAAAATGATGACAATCAACTTTATTTAGATTCTATAGAATATTCACCTTGGTTTGTTGGAGATTTTAATGATGACGGATTAATGGATTTATTTGTGCAAGGATACAAACGCAAAGAGAACCAAGCTTACCTCATTGTGGCTACCGAAGATCCAAAGAGTTTTGAACTACATGAGATTAAACCAATTTTTGTAGAGGGCGATTTAAATTTTCCTGTCATTGAAGAAACCAAAAACGGTCCGCTAATTGTATATAAACAATTTCTTACTAAACGAACGACAACTATGGTGAAAGGAAATGAAGTAAGCTTTCCAAAAAATTACAACACTTGGTACGGAATGGGTTTCTTAAGAAAAGACACCTTAGTTTATAAACACAATCAAATTATTGAATACAATTCAAATCCTTCCAAATCGCCGATTCGCTTTATTCAAATTCATAGATATTGTCAATATGGAGGTTGCTCCGACTATAAATTAAAAATTGATAGTGCGGGATATATGATCCTTCAGAATTTAAAGAATACAGAATTAGAACCTGGAATATATAAAGCTGCTTGTGACCAAGATAAGTTTCGTATTCTAAATAACATCATTAATTTTTTGCGTTTTCCAGGTAATGACAGAAAATATGGTGACAAAAACGCAGATCAGATTATGAGCATATGGATTAAACGAATGGATGGCTCTGAATACAAGGTAATGGATTATGAGCTAAAAGGAAGTTTGGGACTTATACAATTATATGACTACATTGAAGAAATTCGCAAAACCACTTTGTGGTAATGTGGAATGGAATAACATTACCAAATCATAAGAAAATAATTAAATGAACTTTTTAACACTGGAGAATGTGAGCCTAGTTTATGGCGAAAAAGTTCTTCTTGACAATATCAATCTTAAAGTAAACCAAGGCGATAAAATTGCTATCATAGCTAGAAATGGTAGTGGTAAAACAAGCATGTTAAGAATTATTGCCGGTCAAGAAAGTGCAGATGGTGATCAATCTATATACTGGCTCAATAAGGATATAAAAACAGCTTATCTTCCTCAAGACCCGGAGATTGTTCCCGGGCATAACGTGCTTGAAACGATATTAGAAGGACAAGATTCCTATCTAGAACCTTTAAGAGCATTTTACGCAGCACAAAAATCTCATGTTGATTCAATAGTACAAGAAGCCTTACAACACATGGACGAACATAAAGCATGGGATATGGATGCTTATGTTCGAGAATTAATGGGTAAATTTAAGTTGCCTGATTTTGATTTTCCAACTGAAAAATTAAGTGGTGGGCAAAAAAAAAGATTGGCTCTAGTAAAAGTACTTTGCGGCAAACCCAATTTTCTTATTCTGGATGAACCAACCAATCATCTTGATCTTGAAATGATTGAATGGTTAGAGAAATATCTTTCTCAAAATTCTGTAAGCCTTCTTATGGTTACTCACGATAGATTTTTTCTAAATAATGTTTGCAATCAAATTATTGAACTCGATCGGGGAGCTTTAATCAAATATCAAGGTGACTACGAAGACTACCTTGAGAAAAAAGAAATGCGTATGCAGAATGAATCGGTTGTCAAAGACAAAACAAATAAGATGTTGCGCAAGGAATTAGAGTGGGTTAGGCGAATGCCTAAGGCGCGTACTAGTAAAGCTAAATCTCGTGTTGACAAATATTATGAGATAAAAGAGTCCGTTCAAGGTGATGAAGGTCCAAATGAAATCGAAGTAGAAATTGATATGCAAAGGTTAGGAAGCAAAATCCTTGAATTGCATCACATCAGTAAATCCTTTCAGGATAAAATTATTATTAATAAATTTAGTTACAAATTTAAACCAGGAGATCGAATTGGATTGGTAGGACCAAATGGTTCTGGAAAAACGAGCCTATTGAAATTATTTACAGCCCAGATTAAACCCGATCAAGGAAAAGTTATTGTAGGTGACACAGTTAAATTCGGTTACTATGAACAAGATGGTTTAGTCATTTCAGAAGATAGAAGAGTCATTGACATTATCAGAGACATTGCAGACTATATACCTCTTAAAAAAAGTAGAAAACTTTCTGCAGAATCCTTGCTTGAAAGATTCATGTTCTCACGAAACCAGCAACAAGTCTATGCATCACAATTAAGTGGAGGCGAAAAAAGAAGATTATACCTTCTAACCATACTTATTAAGAATCCGAATTTTATCATTCTGGATGAGCCAACCAATGATTTGGATTTAATTACTTTAAATGTCCTTGAGAATTTTCTTTTTGACTTTGAAGGAGTAATACTCATAGTCTCACATGATAGATTTTTCATGGACAGATTGGTCAATCACATTTTTGCCCTACAAGAGAATGGTGAGATAAGAGATTTTCCAGGTAATTATAGCGATTACCGATCTTCCTTGGATAAAGAAAAATACAATAAGCCCAATTCTGCAAATAGTACTAAAGCAGAAATTGAGGCCCCCATTCTTCGAAAGAATCCGCATTTTTCAAAAAAAGAATTGCAGAAAATTGAAAGAGATTTGGACAAACTTAATCAAGACAAAATTGCACTATTGGAATATTTTAGCTCCAAAGGATTTGAAGATGCTCTTTTTAATACAAATAATATTAAATTAATTGAGACTCAAAGCAAAATCGAAAAACTTGAAATAAGATGGATTGAATTGGCGGAGGAGTAATTCAAATTAATATTGTAAAGTCGTAACTATTCGGTCATCGAATGTTTTTGTCATGATTTTTGCAAAGATGGCAAAAATTCATGCCAAGAACAAGTTCGTTCACCATTAAAAAAGATGGATTACATCCATCTCTAAAAATATTATACTCCTCCGGAGTATTTTTTAATACATGACTGAATAGTTACATAATGTCAATCAATTAATTACTTACTTTAGAATAATCTGTATACTAAGATAAATCGAACATACCTTCTGGTAAAGTTAGTGTTATAATTTTATTCTTTTTATCGATATTTTCAATAAAATCTTCGTGCAAAGGAATCATAATTTTATGGTCTTCAATATTTAACTCTGCCAGGATTTGTGAAGGAAATTCCTGAATAGAAACAATTACTGATGTAATGCCACTTGTCAGATCATGTAAGGTATAAGATTCGAGGGAATCCATATCTTCACGCCCATCCAGTCTTTTAAGAATTTTTTTAGGAATTCGACTTTGATCCGCAAAAATTGTTTTATTACTTAAATTTCTTGCAAGTTCTGGGTTATCAACTTCTTCGAATCTACAAAACATTCTAGATTCCTCCCTAATACTTTGTATCCAATAAGGAACTGGATTTCCATTTACATAAATAAAAACAATTTTTTCCTTTTCAATCAATTCGAGAAATTCATCTTCAATATTGATTTCTAATTCACCTTTAACACCATGAGTTTTAAAAGTTTTTCCAACGGCCAAGAAATTAATCAATTTGTTAAATTTTTATTGAATGAGTGTTTGTTTAATGATGGCTCCATAATCTGCCTTTTCTTCCCACGGAAGGTTGATATCTGGATTGTCAGAACTGAGCAACCAAAATTCCCGATAGACCAATCCTACATCT
>JBDSHL010000335.1:0-1891 GCA_039918515.1 Saprospiraceae bacterium
TAAGCGATTTTTGACTTATTTCTTCTGCTTTAGGTAAAATAAGAATTAGAATTAAATACATGAACAACACATGACCTAAAGCTAAAATCACAAGTTGATGATACATTTTCTGAAATTTGCTCAATAATATAATGAAGCCAACTCCGCATATTATTAAACCAATAATTTGACCCCAATTAAATCCTACTGTAGTAAGTTCTGTTAAACTTTGCTTGACAAATTCATCCTTGAAAACCAAAATTAGTTGATCCTTATAGATCATTGCAAGAATAAAGGTAACAATTAAAGTAATTAAGAAAATAAGATGCCATTTAAAAATATAAATATACTTCTTGTCCACTGAACCATAGGTTAAGAAAGTGGCGGCAATAAATGAAATTGGAATATATGCCATTGAAGAATAATGGGCGATTTTTGTTTGCACCAAAGTAAAAATAATTAAAACAATCACGATTAGTATCCAACATCCAAAAATCATATCAGAATTTGTGTTAATGTTGATTTCTTTTTTACTTTTAATGGTTAAACTTAATAATGCCAAATAAGAAGAAGGGCTGCATCCTATGAGAACTAGAATAATATGATAGTAAAAAGCTTGTTGATGTCCGGCATCTGAAGTAGTAAGCAATCGAATTTGATATTTGAAGAACTCCAAAATAAAGACAGTTCCATGCCTGCTTGTTTCTACTCCTGTCCATATGCCAACAATGAAAAGTAAAGATAAACTTATTAGTATTGAATATCTGTACCAAAATTTTAAATGGGTACTTAATTCAAACCTGTATTTAAATAGAAAAAAAACTAGAGCGCTAAGTATAACTAACCCAGGCGCAACTGGTCCTTTGGTTAAGGTTGCAAGTCCAAGTAGAATCCCGGCGTAAATTCCATACTTATATTTTTTGCTTGACATTCCTTCTAGAATATTGAAAAAACCGACAAAGCAAAAAGCATTATAAACAGGATCAATAATGCCACTTTTATTATATACAAATGGAAGAATGGAGCAATGGTAAATTGTACACCATATGATACCAAATTTTAAATTGTATTTTTTTAAAGAATAATGTAAAAAGTATATGCTTAAGAGGATAGCTATCACTACATTCGGCAATCGTGCTGAAAATTCATTAGTGCCAAATAGGTGGTAAAAGAAACTTTGAAACCAGAAAAATAAAGGAGGCTTTTCAAAGAATGGTTTGAAATCTATTTGTACACTTAGATAGTTCTTGCTGATAACCATCTCTCGAGCACATTCTGCAAAATTTATTTCATCCCAATCAAATAAATGTACGTATCCTAAGAAGGGTAGATAGATTAAAAGTAAAATTAGTATGGCTAAGGGGAAAATATTTCCTTGTTCATTATAATTTTTGGTCGACGCCATTTATACCTAATTTTATAAAGTAAGAGTATTAAAAAGAATGTAAAGATACAAAGTTTTATTTTTTCAATAATAGTGGCAAACCAATTTATATGACATTTGCCTAAATTCAGAGGAATTAAACCATCTTGACTTCGGATAATAGGATTTAAATATAAGGAACAGTCTTCTTTTTTAGATTCTATCCTAATATAAGGATCAGATGCATTAAAGGTATATTGAGCAGTACTATCATGTAATATAGTCTTAACTATTGAACCACCTTTGCCTATAAAATTAATTGTATCAGCAATTTCAGTAAACAGTACTTTTTTTGTTAAAGAATCAACCAAACAACTTTTTAATTTCATGGAATTTACACGAGTTGGATCTGATACACCGTAAGCATTTCCGATTTGTAATTCTTGAAGTGTAGAGGTTAAGTCAATTTTAGTATCTACCATAGTATATCGAACACAAAATTCATTAGGTTTAGTTAAATCATGCATATCATCATTCGCTAATAGATTT
>JBDSHL010000336.1:0-1961 GCA_039918515.1 Saprospiraceae bacterium
ATGTGATTCAATTATATCAATAGATCTTGACTTTGCTGATCCTAAAATAAAAGTTCAGCAAGTATTTACCGTCAATTTAGGTGCTACAGTTCAAATTACTGCAACTCCGGATTTTATCCCTTTTCAAATCAAGTGGGAGCCATCAACGAATCTGAGTTGTTCAGACTGTTTGAACCCAATATCAAGCCCAACAGAAGATATAGAGTATACTTTAACCCTTACCGATTCCAATGGATGTGAAGTAATTAGTAGAATCAAAATTCTGGTAATTAAGGATATCAATATTTATGTGCCCAATGTTTTCTCTCCTAATAATGATAATTTAAATGATAGGTTTGAGATAATTGCGAATTCGACTGATCTAATCATTAATAACTACAATATTTATGACCGATGGGGTGAGCTTGTTTATTCAATTTCAAATACTCCTTTAGTTAATTTTAAAGCTTGGGATGGTAGATTTAATTCCGAATATGTAAATCCAGGTGTTTATACCTATTATATCAAAATCTCAACAAAAGCTGGTTTTGAAAAAACCATACAAGGAGATGTGACCTTACTACGATGATCAAGAACAATAATTATAAAGGTTATTTCTAGAACACTCAGGTAAATACTACCAATGATTAGCATTATCATACCCACCTTAAATGAAGAAGAACAGTTAATGCAACTTTTACCCTATCTTAAAAATTGTTGTATTGAGACTGTGACTGAAATAATCATTGTAGATGGAGGAAGCACAGATAATACTTTAAACATCGCTAATCAATACGATCTAAATGTTTTGCATTCGAATCAGAAATGCAGAGCTACACAAATGAATCTTGGAGCTTTAGAAGCCCAATACGATATTCTTTATTTCATTCATGCTGATTCAAGACCTCCACTTACTTTTCCTAAAGACATTCACAATGCTATTCAAGTCGGATATGAAATGGGCAGATATAGAACCAAATTTGATAAAAGCAACTTTCTACTTAAGATAAATGCTTTTTTTACAAGATTTGATTGGTTTATTTGTTACGGTGGAGATCAAACCCTATTTATCTGCAAATCTCTGTTTGAAAAGATCAATGGTTACAATGAAAAATTTCTTCAAATGGAAGAATATGATTTGGTTACCAGAGCAAAGGAACTTGCAAGCTATAGAATAATTCCAAAGGATGCCATAGTTTCATCTCGCAAATACAACCACAATTCTTGGCTAAGGGTACAATTGGCTAATACTAGAGTATTAAGACTTTATAAGAAAGGAATGCCTCAAGAAGAATTAGCCAAATTATCAAATAAGTCATTATCATGAGAAAAGCAGTACTTTGAACCGATTGAAAAAAGGTTGTCTCGACAGGAATCGAACCAGTATCATTAGAATCGGAATCTCTTCTTTTATCCGCTAAACTTCTGGACTATTGATAACGCTGCATTCGACAACAAAAATAATATTTATAAATCTTATCCTATTTTCATAATTTCTAAGGGTTATTAGAATTCTTAAAAATACTATATTTTTGATACTTAAAACTATGAATCTTCCTAGATATTACATCCTAATTACCACTTATCTATTGGTCAATTTGATTCAGGCTCAAAATGAAATTGACATCAAGAGTCTTGATCAACAAGTAAATGATGAAGCTACCAACATTAATTTATCCAATGAAATTAGTGATGACAATTTCTTAAAAGGTCCAACAACAAATTTGATCGACATAAATAGTTTAGAGAAAAAGGACCTGGAAAAACTTTCCTTTCTTTCAGAGTTGGATCGCCAACTGATTTATACTTATGTTCTAAAACACAAGCCCTTAATCTCAATATTAGAACTCCAAAGCATAATAGGTATTGATCCAGATAAAATACGCAGCCTACTTCCCTTGTTCAAGGTCAAGGGTAATACTGAATCCATATTTAAGAACGAGAAGTTAATCTGGAAGTCACTTTATAGTAGAATAAGTTTA
>JBDSHL010000337.1:0-1891 GCA_039918515.1 Saprospiraceae bacterium
GAAGTTGCTCATTGAAAATAGAATTATTTTATATTCCGTAATAGGTAGATTAAGTATAGTGATAATTCCAAGAGACCAACATAGGGCTACTGTAATGTTTTTTATCAAAGGACTATTTCTTAAATTAATCGTTTTAGAATTATAATGATAAAAAATTAAACCATTGAGAAACAGTAGAAAATAGGGTGTATGAATAAAAGTGTGAAGAACGAATAAAAGAGCAATGAGCGCTAGCATGAAGTATCCAACATGTAATTTTAGAAAAGTCGGATAGGATTGTAGTAGAATGTAATAAATTATCAGCAGTAAAGAAATTCCAATAATGATAAAACTAGGATTGCTTAAATTGTTGGTCAGAAGGCTGCCACAATAAGCCAATAGTAAAAAGTTCAACCCACAATATAATGGATATAATTTTTCAAATATGGATCTGGCGTGATGAATACTTATATTTAGAAATATTTTAAACTCATTTTTGGATCGATAGCGAGGAGCATTTCATAGATTAATTGAATAACTGCTTCAATATCTGATTTCTTAGTCATTTCAACAGTGGTATGCATATAGCGCAAGGGTATTGAAATGAGGACTGAAGGAACACCGCCATTCGAGTATGCAAAAGCATCTGTATCTGTACCAGTACTTCTCGAAGCTGCAGTTCTCTGAATAGGAATTTTTTTCTTTTCAGCTGTTTTGACTAGCAAGGATTGAAGTTTGTTGTGAACAGCCGGAGCATAACAGATTACTGGACCATTGCCACACTTGACACTTCCTTGTTCTTTGGTCTTGACCATTGGAGTGTGTGTATCATGTGTTACATCCGTAACAATTGCGATATTGGGCTTAATAGTATTCGCAATCATTTCAGCACCGCGAAGACCAATTTCTTCTTGAACAGAATTGACTACATAAAGTGAATATGGAAGCTTGATTTTATTTTTCTTTAACAATCTTGTTACTTCTGCAATACAGAATCCACCTATGCGATTATCAAGTGCTCTTCCTACATAATAAGAATCATTAAGTGTCATTAAGAGATCTTCGTAGATAATTACATTACCAACATGAATTCCCATTTTTTCGACTTCAGCTTTATCTTTAGCTCCAACGTCGATGAAAATATTTTCAATAGTCGCCATTAAGTTCGTATCATTTCCTTTGCGCATATGAATGGCAGGCCATCCAAATATTCCTTTAACAATACCTTTGGAACCATGAATATTTACTCTTTTAGATGGAGCTATGGATTGATCAGCGCCACCATTTCTTATTACATAGATGAATCCATCGTCTGTAATATAATTAACCATCCAAGATATTTCATCTGAATGACCTTCAATGACGACTTTGAATTCTTTGTCAGGATTAATAATTCCAAATGCAGTACCATAGTGATCAAGGTGCCAGCTATCAATATAGGATTTGATGTAGTTTATCCAGATCTTTTGGCCAGAAGCTTCATGACCCGTTGGAGAGGCATTGTTGAGATATTCGAATAGGAATTTTTCAGATTCTTTTGTAATCAATGGCATTTTTCTATATATTATGGTTTAACAAACGTTTCAGACCATAATTTCGGATCTATGTTCCAGGATTGAAGACGATTGTAATCTTCGTTAGATATATGATTAGTTGACAAAGCTCGTGCCAAAAGAGTCTCAAAGTCCGTTAAACTGGAATATTTCATGTTTTTTTCTTGAAATCTCTTTTTTGCTGAGGCAAATCCATATTGAAATATTGATAAAACGCCTAAAACCTTATGTGATTCTTGTTCCAATGCTTCTACCGCATCCAGAGAACTTCCGCCTGTTGATATAAGATCCTCAATAACCAACACTGAAGAGTGTTCAGATAATCTTCCTTCAATGAGATTCTTTAACCCATGATCTTT
>JBDSHL010000338.1:0-3116 GCA_039918515.1 Saprospiraceae bacterium
GTGATTGGGCATAATAATATGTTCATGCAATACCGCATTCTGAAAATGATTTGGAATTTCTATCCAACAATCATTTGCAATTTTTCCAGCATCGTTCATTACCATTTCTTTGTTTATAATGTGACCAAATAAACACGCCCTATCCTGGCAACAAATGGTAATAAAATACAAACCCGCCTGCGAATAATCGTATCCTTTTAATCGAATTGATTTACGGTGGTGAATATTTGGGTTATATTTATTCATTATCTTTATCCTATTCGTTCCAATAAAATGATGCCCCTTATGCTTCTATGTTTTTGTACTATTGCAATAATTGCATAAACAAATCTTTACCAACACCCATATCTGTTATTGATAGCAAGGTGTGTCTAAGGTATTAAAACTCAAACTTTGCCAATTTCCACCTCGGATTCCACTTTTCATTTTTTGTTCTTAATTTAGTTTCAATATTCTCTTTCTGAAATAAATCAATGCAATCAATGATATCACAAAGATTACAAACGCTATTTTCAAATTTCTAATTGTATGGCAAAGATTCTCACCGCTAACATTTGAAACACAATTAGTAATATTTTCAGTTTCATATTTCAAACTTACCATTGTGTTTAGAATTATATATGGTTATGAGAATTCCTAAAATTGAAATTCCAATTAGTAAGAAATAAATCTGTTTTCGTTCATTCATTTTGGTTTCTGTTAAGTTCGGGGATACTGCACCATAACTTTCCATTAACGCATTGCGTATTTATATGCCTTTACTGAACTAAGAATATCTTCATTATAAATAATTGCAATACCCCAAATATGCTGCATAATTGAATCTTTAGGTAAAGTTAATCCTATACTCATAAATCTACTAAGTCAATATGACTTATTAAGATTTGAATATTCTGTCGCTTAACTTGCCAATAGAAAAAGACAAGAATCAGAATAGATTATTGCATTTGCTGTTGACACGTTTTCTTTTCATTTATTCTTTCAAAATTAAATTATCAATTAACCTTACATCTCCAGCCCAACAAGCAACACAAGCAGCAATTTTTTCAGATTCAGCAATATACTTAATTGGTTGAAGGGATTCTGAATCGACAATTTCAAAATATTCGGTGCGCAATCCTTCTTCATCTATCATTTTAGAACAGGTTGAACATAATTCTTCAATTCCCAACTTGTTTATGTTCTGATGAGCAAACTGTAGTGCCTTATAAATAATAGCAGACTTTTTTCTAAAGTCAGGATCAAGTCTTCTGTTTCTTGAGCTCATAGCCAAGCCATCCTCTTCTCTTACAGTAAGTGAAACCACTAAGTTACAAGGAAGATTAAGTTGCTTAATCATCATTGCAACCAAGCTGTATTGTTGAAAGTCCTTTTGCCCCATAATAAGAAAATCTGGCTGCACTATGTCAAGTAAGCGTTTAACTACCTGAAGCATACCTGCGAAATGCCCAGGTCTGAATTTGCCTTCCATAACTAAGTCTACACCATTTAGTTGAAGTTCAGGCTTTAGGCTTGTACCATCTGGATAAATATCCGAAATTTCGGGAACAAACAATAGGTCGCAATGGGCAGATAAAAGCATCTTTTTATCTTCCTCTAAGGTTCTGGGATACTTCTTAAGGTCTTCATTATTATTGAATTGTGTGGGATTCACAAAAATGCTACATATTACGAAATCAGAAATTTCTCTAGCGTGACGAATTAAGCTTAAATGCCCTTGATGTAGAGCGCCCATAGTAGGAACAAATGCAATCTTCTTACCATTTCTATGAATTCTCCTTAAACTTTCCTGAAGTTTATCGACTTTGTTATAAATATTCACCTAACGAAGATATTGCCAATCGGGAAATGGGGTGAAACTTTATAATTAATTTGTCTATTTTAAGTTAATTTTGACGCTCTAAAATAAATGAATATGACGAAATTTGTACTACTTATAATTGTTTTCCTCGGATATATCGGCCTTAATGCTCAGAATTATTCATTGCTCAATTCAGTGATGTGTTGGGCTGAAGTGGATAATGTGAAGCCAGCACTTACAATTAAATGGGTAGTGGACACTGGTGCAACAAAGTATGTTATTCATCGTAAAACCAGAGATGCAAAAGCCTGGGGTGCAAAAGCTTTGGCTACTTTGACCAAAGGAGCCACTTCATATTCAGATACTTCAATTGTAAGAGGTCTTGCGTATGAGTACAGAATCACAAGAACAAGTGGAGCCATTATTGCCAATACCTACTTATATGGTGGTGTGAAGGTTAATCAAGTTGAATTAAAGAAAACGATACTTTTACTAATAGATGAAAAAGTAAGTTCAGGAATTCAGTCAGAAGTGGATCAATTGAGAAATGATCTTGCCAATGAAACCTGGAATGTAATACAATTGGTTATTCCCAGCTCAAGATCGGCGATTCAAGTAAAAGATACTATCAGAGAGGTCTTTTCTAAATATCCTAATTTATCAAGCCTGTTTATAATTGGTCATGTTGCTGTTCCATATAGTGGTAATACAAATTGGGATGGGCATGGAGATCATGTTGGTGCATGGGTTTGTGATAATTATTATGCCGATATTGATGGGCAATGGACAGATGAATTTGTAAGCAATACAACCGCTTCAAGACCAGAAAACAAAAATGAAATTGGGGATGAGAAATGGGATAATGACTATATTCCAAGTGATGTGGAATTCGAAGTTGGAAGAGTAGATTTTTTCAACATGCCTGCTTTAATTAAATCAGAGACTCAACTTTTGAAAAACTATTTGAATAAAGATCATCAATTCCGAATTGGTAAAACCCGACCAAGCAGAAGAGCAATAGTTCAGGATAATTTCAATTTTCAAGGAGAATTTTTTGGATCATCAGGCTATAAGAATTATACCGTATTTTTTGGTCCCGATAGCGTAAAAACAGATTTATTCAGAGATAAATTATTAGAGCAATCCTACTTATGCGCATATGGTTGTGGATCTGGATATTATCAAGGTGCAGGTGGTATATCTACTACACCACAAATGGCAACGGATTCTTTGAGAACCGTTTTCAGTTTCTTGTTTGGCTCCTATTTCGGAGATTGGGATGTTCAAGACAATTTTCTTAGATCGTCATTGGCTA
>JBDSHL010000339.1:0-9598 GCA_039918515.1 Saprospiraceae bacterium
ATGAAATTTTATATTTTAATCTCAGGTGTTTTACTCTTTGTTTTTATTTCATCTTGTGCAGATTGGGAATCTCAAACTAATATTATTAAGTCTGGAGGAATTATATCTAATAATGTAATTCTAATTGAAGAATTTACCGGTACTTCTTGTCCTAATTGTCCTTCAGGTACTGCTGAAGTTGAGAGTATTAAGGATAAATATCCCAATAATGTGGTTATCATTGGTGTTCATTCAAAATTTTTAGCACAACCTGTCAATGTTGCAGATCCTGATCTTAGAACTGTTGATGCAAATAAAATAGAATCTTTCTTAGGTAATTACCAAGGCAAACCAGAAGTATCTATTAATCGTCAGATTTATTCAGGTAAGTCTATGATTAGGTTAGGAATTACTGATCCTTGGTTAAGCTATGTTGAAGATGAATTAAGAAAAGAAAATTTAGCTTCATTAATTATTTCTAATTCATATAATGATAATACTAGAGAACTAATGATTAATGTAAAAGCTATGGCAACTAAAAATATTGATTTTCCTACTTATCTTCATGTAGCCATTACAGAATCCGAAATTCATGCAGCTCAAAAAAATAATACAGGCGTTTTTGATAATTACATTCATAATGATGTATTACATAATTTATTGACTCCTGTTGAAGGTGAATTATTTTTTAATTCTCTATTGAATACTGAGAATTCATCCAAGGAATATAAATTTACCCTACCCGCTGAATCCAAGTTTTGGATTGCAAAAAATTGTCATGTAGTTGCTTTTCTCAGTAAAGATCAGAGTCTTAAATCAGTCATACAAGCATCACAAGCAAATGTAAAATAATGAGCTAAGTATACTATAATAAGCCTGCTCCAATTACTCCAGCACTGTCACCAAGTTTTGGTTTAATAAATTTGGTATTAAATTCTTTATTAAATAAATGTTTTTTCACTTCGTTTCTTCCTAAGGTGAATAGGACATCTAAGTGACTAAGACCACCTCCAATGACTATGATATCAGGATCTAATATATTAATTATCTGTGCTACCGCTTTGCCAAAATATTGTATCAATCTATTTATTGTCATAACGGCGAATTGATCTCCTTCAAGATACTTTGAATAAATGTCTGTAGTTTTTAATGCAATTCCACTTATTGATTTGTAATATTTCTCTGTTGCTGGTCCTGAAATAAATGTTTCAACACATGCAATTTTACCGCAATAACAAGTATCACCAGTATCAGCAAGAGGATTATGCCCCCATTCTCCTGCAATCCCATGTAATCCATTGATTATTTTATGGTCTATTACAATTCCTCCTCCAACTCCAGTACCCATTATTATTCCAAAAACAACTTCAGGATTTACGATAATTTCAGGAACAGCTCCCAATATTGTTTCAGCGAATGCGAAGCAATTAGCATCATTCGCCATTATAATTTTAACTTTAAGCAATGACTCAAGGTCGTCTTTCATGGGCTTCCCAATTATGCATTGAGTATTGCTATTCTTAATCGTTTTTGTAACTGAATCTATGGTGCCTGGTGTTCCTATACCAATTTTTTCTGGTATGAGACCAGAGGCTTCCTTTAGCAAGTTAACCAATTTGATAAATTGATTTAAAATGTGTTGATAACCCAATTCTTGCTCAGTATTTAATCTTATTCGAGCAAGAATTTCTAATTTTGGAGATTTTCTAAATACAGCACCTTCTATTTTAGTGCCACCCATGTCTATTCCCCAACAGATATCTGAATTCATTACATTAAAATTAGTATTAGAAATTTCTATTTAGAATTTGCAATTTTCAGAATAATAAGGTAAGGAAATAAAATCTGTGAATAATTCCGAATAGGTTTTTTTGCCATGATGCTTTAGAATTAGACTACCGTCCGGATTTAGAATAAGGATGGTTGGATATAATTTTACATCATATAATTCCGCAATATCCATACTTGTAAATAAATCTATATCTAATTTTACATTTATGCATTTACTATTGATCTGATCGCTTAATGAATGAATGGAAAAAATTTCATCTTCCAATATTTTACAATTAATACACCAATCTGCATAGAATTCAATGAGTATATATTTATTTTGAGCACTGGCTTGTATTTTAGCACTGTCTAATCCATAATTAAAATAGTTTAGACCTTGTCCTTTTACAGAACTTAAATAAAAAAAAATTAGTAATATTAAGTATTTCATATTTAAAAAAAATAGACTTTTAGATATGCCCAAAAGTCTATTTAATTTAATTAAATCTTATTTTTAAAAAAGACCTTATTTTTCAATAACTCCTAAACTCTTAAGGGTTTCTTTATTTAAGTTTCCTTCAGGTAACTTATTATCTTTTTGGTATTTTGTTAAAGCTATTCTAGTTAATTTGCCAAGTATATTATCTATTGGTCCTGGATCATAACCTTTTGCTTTCAAAGCTTCTTGTACTTGTCTAACTGTAGCAGAATAAGTAGGTGAGTTTTCGCATACTACTTCTCTCCAATCTTGATATCCACCTTTTGTAACCAAAATTTGTTTTGTAATGGTTTTGTATTCAGCAGGGATATCTATAGTTCCTATAACAGCCGCAGTCTTCAATACCGTTTTAGTGATTGTCTTGTATTCTGCAGGTACATCAATTTCTCTAGTTGATGCAGCAGACTTTAAGACAGTTTTAGTAATTGTCTTATATTCTGCAGGTACTTCAATTTCTTTAGTTGATGCAGCAGAAGAAGCGGTTTGTTTAGTAATAGTCTTATATTCTGCAGGTACTTCAATCTCTCTTGTTGACGCAGGAGTCTTTAAAACTTGCTTGGTTATAGTCTTATATTCAGCTGGTGTAGTGATTTCTCTAGTTGATGCCGGAGTCTTTACAACTTGCTTAGTAATAGTCTTATATTCTGCAGGTACATCTATTTCCTTAGTTGTTGCTGGAGTCTTTACAACTTGCTTAGTCATACTCTTATATTCTGCAGGTACATCAATCTCTCTTGTTGACGAAGGAGTCTTTAAAACTTGCTTGGTTACAGCTTTATATTCTGCAGGAGTTTCAATTTCTTTGGTTGAAGAAGGAGTTTTTAAAACTTGCTTAGTTACAGTTTTATATTCTGCAGGCACATCAATGTCTATTGTTGAAGCTGCACTCGTTAACTTCATTTTTGTGTAAGTTTTAGGGTTGGTTCCAGCACCAGCTCCTCTATTAAATTCTGTATCTTCAACTTCTTTACTTGTTGCAGCCGTTTTTTCAACTTGTTTAGTTATTGTGCGATATTGAGCAGGCACTTCAACCACACACATTACAACACAATCATCTGGATTTGCGGATTGACATTTTGAATTTTTCCCTCTAACCCATTTCGTAGAAGCATCAGAAATTTTAATTTGCTCAGTGGTAGTCTCATATGTCGCAGGGATAATTACAGTCTTCATTCTCTTTTCTGAGGGCATGGTTACTGTTTCAGTAACTGACTCATATTTAGCAGGAATAACCTCTAATTTTTTTGACGCAGGTTTGACCATTATTTTCTCCGTAACAGTCTCATATGTTGCAGGAATAACATCAACTTTTTTAGTTGATGATTTAATCATTACTTGCTCAGTAGTTGACTCATATATTGCAGGGATTGTTTCTAATCTTTTAGAAGCAGCCTTTATTATAACTTGTTCTGTTGTTGTCTCATAAGTTGCAGGAATACTTTCCAATCTCTTAGAAGCAGCCTTAATCACGACTTGCTCTGTAGTTGTCTCATAGGTTGCAGGAATACTTTCTAATTTCTTAGAAGCTGGCTTAACTATTACTTGTTCAGTAGTAGTTTCAAAAACTGCAGGAATTATTTCTAGTTTTGAAGTCGCTGGCTTAACCATTTCTTGTTCAGTAATTGTCTCATATTTGGAAGGAATTACTTCTAGTCTCTTAGAAGCGGATTTAACCATCACTTGTTCAGAACTAGATTCAAATGTTCCCGCCCCTTTAATGACTTCAATTCTTTTTGAAGCTGGTTTAACCATTACTTGCTCAGTAGTTGTTTCAAAAACTGCTGGAATTATTTCTAGTCTTTTAGTTGCATCTTTTACCATAACTTGTTCAGTCTTAGTTTCGTAAACCGCCGGTTGTGTAACTTGAGTTCTTTTTGTTGCAGCCTTTACCATTACTTGTTCCGTTTCAGTCTTAAAAACATCTGGAATATAGCACTTAGCATAACACTTTCCAGCGACTGCGTTTGTAGGAAGGTTGTCTTGTGCTGTTAATGCAACAGCTATAAAACTAAATAAGATAGATAATAATTTTTTCATTTGAATATAATTTATAATTTTTGACCTAAAATTAGAGTGGATTAATAAGATCTTGACCCGAAGGTACTAAATAAGTCTCTTTTCTAATTGATAAGTAACAAAAAAGTTAAATCTTTTTTAAACACTATACCAAATGGAAAACTCAATATTTAACATAACTTTACCTTAATATCTGATATATAACGATTTTTATATTATATAATTATATAATTTATAAAATTAATTTTTTACGAAAATTACTCTTTAGCCTATATTTTTCCTTCTTACAGTTTTATGGCTATTAAAATGTTTTGAAAATTAGTCCTAATTTCATTAGAATCCTTATTCTTACTTATAGTGTATATCAATTACTAAGTTCTTTTATTAAATTAATAAATTACAATATTTTCTAATCTATACTCAAAATAGTAAAATTTTCATTGATTTCAATAATTCTAAGCGAATTATTCCTTTTCATTAGTATGTAAATTTGGCTCATTTTGTTTTACTTATTTTAGGATCCTGTTTATTATTATAAAAAATTTCATCACATGAGCTCTAAATTAATTTTTATTTTACTAAATCGAAAGTATAATTTAAAATCCAAAAGAAAATTTTGAATAAACATAATAAAATATTTAATTGTAAAGAAAACAATTTAGATTTTAATTTTCAATGTTAATATTCTAAAGTTTCTTCTGTTATATTGTTTTGTTTATTAAAGTCAAAATTTAAGTGATTGCACCATTTGCAGGTTTCTTTTCCACATCCTTCGGTAAATTCTTTATTTTGAATTTTGAAATAAACCAATTCAATAAGAGTACCAACAATTTCCTTATCCTGTGCAGTAATATGAAAATTATATTTAAAAAACTCTCCTTCGATATTTGGGATTACATAATACAAGCTTCCTTCCGTTACCTTGTTTGCCAAACTTGTATCTGAGTCACACAACAATGAATAGAAGACCATTTGTCTCCAATACTCTCCTCCATGTGGATGCTTTTCACTTGGAACTTTCACCTTTTCTTTAGCTCCTTGTGTAGATGCTTTTCCTGTTTTGTAATCTATTATTTCAAATCCATTTTCTTTGGGATCCAGTCGATCTATTTTACCAGCTATCGGGATGGATTTGTAAAATTTATTTTTTAAATTTAACTCAAACTCTGAATCTGCCAAATTCTTCCATTCCTTAGAATATTGTTCAATAAATTTTGGCAAGTATTCTAGGCCTTGTTGAATATATGATGCATATTCTAAGTTTGTAAAATTCGACTTTACTTGATTCATGTATTTGCGAAAAAGTTCAGAAATTAATTGAATATCAATAAATTGAGTATCTGGTTTTCTTTTTAAATATTCTTCCAGCGTTCTGTGAATTGCACTTCCAAAACCCATGTAAACATTTCTAGCTATGGGGACTGATAAAATTCTTTCATAATAAAAATCTATTGGACACCGAAGATAAGATTCCATACTCGTCGAAGAAAGTATAAAATTCTCAAGAAACTTGTCAATTAGATTTTCATTTATCAATTCATACTTTTTAGCAATATAACTTAATTGATTTTTTACCGTTTGAATAATAAGTTCTTGGTCTATTTCTGCTTTTTGAACAATACAGCTATTAATGCTTTCCATTTCTTTAACTACAGAACTAGCTTCCAACGATTTTCCATTCATATTGCTATTAGAATAAGAAATTTGAAGTTGTTTTTCTGCCCTAGTCATTCCAACATAGAAGACTCTTCTGTCGTCTTCCATATCTGTACCCGATTCGGAATAGGAATAATCTGGCGGTATTTTAAAACTTGGCGTTTGCCTATTTGAGCTGGCAGAATTTTTAACCATAAATACATATGAATACTCCAATCCCTTTGCTGAGTGTACTGTACTCAATCGAACAGTATCCTCCGAAGAAATTATTTTTAAATATGGTATAGTTAAGTTATAGCTTTTAAGTCTATCGATCATTTGCGTAAGAATTTTTAGATTTATATCTGCATATCGAATCGAAATTTGTTTTATAAATTCGTAAAAGGAATGAATTACTTCGAGTGCTTCCAAGTTTTTAGTGTGGGCGACGATATAGGGTATTATTTTAAAATCGTATAATATTTTTTCTATAAAATTTTGAAGGGTAAGATTGTTTTTATCTTTCAATAAATTATTAACAATTTTTCCTATATCCAAAAATTGTGAAGGATTGCTAATTCCACTTTTAATTAAAAATTCCTCATCATTACAGGCTTGTCTTAAGGTAAATAAGTTTGTCCCATTTTCGTAACTTTGATTCGATTTATTACTTGTGTGTATATAATAAGATAACAATCCAATATCTTTTGTACCAATATCAATAAAAGACGAATGCAGAATTTCATATAATAGGAAATCATTCTGATATGCTTGTTCATATTCCATTTGTAGATAAGCAATAATGGATAAAATCTGCTCTATTAATGGGTAGGTAATTACATTAATTTCCTTGCTTAAACTAAAATCTATGTTTCTTTGTATTAGTTCTTTAGAAAATTCTTCAGAATCTGCATTTTTACGAAATAAAACAGCAATCTTATAAGGAGCAACTTTCTTTATCTTTATTAGATTTTCAATTTGATGAACGACATCAGATACTTCCTCAATGGGTGATTTGTAAATTTTGATAACTGGCTTAATATTTTCTGATTCGCTATTTGCCTTCAAAGTATTAGACCCAGAATCTTCAATTATTAATCTCTCCTTATTGAGCGATATAAACGAATCAGCTGCCTCTAATATGGCTTGTGTAGATCTATAGTTTTCAACTAAGTTAATCACCATTGGTTTATACTTATTTCTAAAGTCTATCAGGTTTTTTACATTTGCGCCTTGAAACCTAAAAATGGCTTGATCTCCATCTCCGACTACAAAAACATTGGGACTATCCCAATAAGAAATTAATTGACTTAGTATTTCCAATTGAGAACCATTCGTATCTTGGAATTCATCTACTAAAAAATATTGAAATTTTTCCTGGTAATTTAAAAGTAATTGATCGTTAGATTCAAATTCATTAATAACTGAATTAATTAAGTCGTTATAATCCAATAACTTTTTATTGCGAAGACTTTTATTGTATTCTTTATAGAGTCCGATTGCGCTAAGCGTTTGTTTGTATTTGCTTACTTCTTCATCGTAAATTTTTTGTTTCAAGTCACCTTTCTGAAAATTCATATATTTTCTAGTATAAAGAAATCTTTCTTCTCCCTTCATTTCTATGATATACTTATTTATAACTGAAGACAATTCATCTGAATTCCAGTTTTCTTTTTTAATGGTGTTAAAAAGTTGAATTATTCTATTCAGTATGGGCTTATAATTCTGATCTGGTCTGTAATGAATATCCTTAGGTGACAGCTGAATTAATAATTCTTCTAATACTTCACATTCATCTAATTTTTCTGCAATTCTAAAATCAACATTTGAGTAGAATACATTGGGATTTTCTTGAATAACTCGATTACAAAATGAGTGAAAGGTATGAATGCTGACATTTCTTGAACTTAGACCAATTAATTCGGCTAATCTTTTTTTCATAGCTAAGGCACCAGCATCGGTATATGTAAGACATAGTATATTTTCCGCCTCTGTAACTCCTTGATGCAATAAATTAGCTATTCTTGTAGCTAATATTTGGGTCTTTCCCGTACCTGGACCTGCTATTATCATTACTGGCCCATCAAGTGCATCAACAGCTATTCTTTGTTCAGGATTAAGTCTGTTATATGATTCTTTGAAAAATTGAAGTGTGTTGATTGGTGTCAAAGTAATTAGCTTTTAAAAACCTGTAAAAATAAACAGGCATATTAAGAAGACAGGCATATTTTTTAATTCTTTTAATTTCTTATTATTCTAATTTTCTATTCTGCAAATAATATCTTTAACAATACTCTTCATTTTATCACCTGCATCAAGAGTCATTTGCTCATTGCTTGGGAAAAAAGCTGATCGACCTGATAATATTTCCTTCCCCTTTGGGCTTACTTTATGAATATCGCCTTTAACCAGTCTTCCAAAGGTGTTCATAAAGTTAATCTCAACATTCAATGGTTCTGATCTTTCAATATTTTTCGTTTGAGTATTAAACCATTCTAAATGACCAGATAATAAAGTTGATTTCGATTGTACTATCTTTTCTAAATTATTCTTAAAAGTGACAATGTGCTCATTTTTTATTGGTCGACCTGATGAATCTTTGAGAATGTTACCCTTTTTATCTTTGACATATTCATTTACTTTTTCTTCATATTCGTCTTCAACTGTTGTTGAAGATTCTCTTTCAGGACTGAATTCAAGATTGGTTAAATTTAAAACTATTTCATAATCATAAACCAAGTCCTTTTGTTTGCGCATATCAAAGTGTTTCCAATTTCGATCTAATTCTGAAACTCTGATATCCAAGAGCTTGTCTTCTAATTGAAATGGTAATATTTTATAGGTATTATTCGTAATTAGAACAAGGTAATTTTTTGTCCCAAGCTCTTTAGCTTTTCGCTTCAATTGGGTAACATCTTTATAATTGTTGATTAAATTATCAATATTTATTAAAAAATTATAGGCTTCTATTGCAGATTCATGTTTTCCAGTTTTTCTTGAAAGGTCCATTTTATCTAATGCTGTGTTATAAAAATACTCTATAGAATTAGTTTTTGATTCTCTTTTTCTTTCTAAGGTATTAATGAAATCAAATCCAGCTTTGTAATCATCTTTTGAGACTAATGGCAACAAAGGTTTGATTTTATTCTGTCTTTCATCTATCCTTAAATGTATTGCATATATTTTTACCCATTTGCTTTCTTGTGTTTCTGCCAGCAATTCCTTTTCTTTATAAAGATCTTCATTTTGAGCTTTTTGAAAAGCCATTTCCAGCAGACGGATCGACTCTGTTGGCTTGTCTTTTTGTCCAGCTAGCTTCCTACATAATTTATTAATAGCTTTATCGTAATCACCTTTTTCAATGAGCTTTCTTGTACTTGTGCAAGATGCTATTCCTAAAATAAGAATAAAAATGTTAATTAAGTTTTTCATATAATTAGGTTTTATTCATAGACTATCAATCATTAGACTTGGTAAATCTTAATATCCATTTTAAATTCAATTTAACATTTATGTGATTGAGCTTATAAATCTTAAAAAAGAGGTTAAAATTAAGTGAGCTCTGTTTAAAAATAGTACCCGGAACAGGACTTGAACCTGCAAGCCTTTCAGCATACGCCCCTCAAGCGTACATGTCTACCAATTTCATCACCCGGGTAAGTAATATCCTGCAAATCTATAATTTTGATGCATTATGAA
>JBDSHL010000340.1:0-6382 GCA_039918515.1 Saprospiraceae bacterium
CTTTCGGACCTTATCTCTGCCTCATCTAAAATCCGCTTGGATGAAAGCTTTGCTTTCTCAATTTCTATATCTGAAAGCTTATTTAATTCTTCTAATTTTTTTTGGTTAGAATTTTTAACGAGAGTCCTTGTTATGAAGTATCCCAGTCCAGCTCCACCCAACGCTCCTAGTATTAAACCTATAATTGAATCCATAAAATGATTTTTTATGGCCTTTTAATAATATGTAAGTCTAGAAAATAAGGGGTTTTTGTGCTCTATTGCTCAACTATTAGCTTGGCAAATGGGCTCTAGGTAAATTAAGTTCAATCAAACGCGATATATATAAACTAAAAATACTTCTAACTATTCATGGTACACATTAACTCCTAACAAATCTGAATACTATACTAATTATCAGACCTTTATATATTATAAAAAATATCAAAAATTTATAGTATAAATACTCAAAATTTTGATATGCAAACCTAAGAAAAAATTATGAATTTGGCCAATAAATTTATAATGGCCTATTTTAAACTGTCTTTTCCTTTCCGCAAAGGCTTCTTATAATCAGGAAACAGTACTTCTGGCTTGGATGGCTTTAAAGTATCATGTGGAAATAGGATACTATCCAATTTAGCCTGTTTGGACTCAATTCTCAGTATTGAATCCGCAAAAGTTTGAGCTTTGCTATAAATTTCCCTAGTACAAATTGATAGTTTCTCCTGAAGAAAATTGGTCCGACGTTCCTCTAATTGTTGCTTTACAGCCAGATCGATGTTTTCCTGTTTTAATTTATAACAAGAAGACAGCCCTAAAAATATTAAAAAAATGATGTACTTATTCAAGTTTGCGCAATTGTTTTACTTGTTCTCTTCGTATTTCTATTATAGAATCAATTATAAATTGGAATTTATCTTCTTTCATTTTATTGCAAAAAGAATCTGCTTCATTTTTATAAAATTCTGAATTTGCTGCGAATAAGCTATCCGATTTGTGAAAGGCTATCGTATGGAGTTCTTTTTGATAATCATCCTTGCAGGAAAAGATAAGCAATAAAACAAATAACATTAAGCGCATTGTCATGGTCTGAAATGTTTTTTACGCAATACAAAATTATGACCAAGATAAACCCTTCTTACCGTTTCGTCCTGTGACAATTCTTCTGCGGTTCCACTCATTAATATTTTTCCTTCAAAAATCAAATATGCTCTATCGGTTATAGATAAGGTCTCCTGAACATTATGATCTGTAATAAGAATACCGATATTTCTTTCCTTTAATTTCTCAACAATAGATTGAATATCTTCAACTGCAATAGGATCTATACCTGCAAATGGTTCATCTAATAAAATAAATTTAGGTTCAGAAGCCAATGCTCTTGCGATTTCTGTTCGACGTCTTTCTCCACCAGATAGACTATCGCCCATATTTTTTCTTACTTTGCTCAAGTTAAATTCATACAACAACCCTTCAAGTTTATCTTTCTGTTCTTCAATACTTAAATCCCTCATTTCAAGAATGGCTTTAATATTATTTTCCACGCTTAATTTTCTAAATACAGAAGGTTCTTGTGGAAGATAACCTAATCCTTTCCTAGCTCGGATAAACATTGGATCTCTACTTATTTCTTCATCATCTAGATATACTGAACCATGGGAAGGAGTAATAAATCCTACCATCATATAAAAGCTGGTTGTTTTACCAGCACCATTTGGTCCTAACAATCCAACGATCTCACCTTGTTGTACTTCGATTGAAACTCCATTCACAACACATCGGGCACCATAATTTTTTACTAATTCTTTAGTCCATAACTTCATAATTAAATTTTAAAATTCATTTCCAAGTCCCAGTCAGCTCTTAATTCCTTTAATTCCCAAAACCATACTTGTTCTGTTTGAGTTCTTGTCTTATATTGAGAAGGGTCCCATCTTTTATTTTTGTTTGTATCTTCAATCAATCTCAGATTATAATTTCCAGGTAGTAGTGATGGAAAAAATAATTTACGATTATTATCCACAGCAGTAAAAATTCTCTCCTCTATGATTTTATCTCTGCTAACAATCTGCAAAATATATTGTTGACCTACTTTAAGAGAATCTAGAATAATTGTCAATTTGGATAATGAACTAGGAGTCAAAGTAATGATATTTAAACTATCCTTTACAGATACTATATGATTTATTCCTTGAATACTCATAGAATCAAAAAAGATACTAAATTTATTCAACATCGGTCCGTGAAAATGCAAGAAGAGTTTTCTGGCGTCTACAGAATCTATTTTATAAGTAAAGGATTGACCCGTACTCATATGAATTTTAGTAGTATCAACAAATATTATAGGTTCACTCCATTCTAATTCAAAATCTTGACCTTGAACAATCTGTCTTGAGTAATTATTAATATTCGCATAAATGAAAATGGAGTCTTTTTTTGTTGCATTTACAGTAATGGTATCTAATTTATGATCATAATCAAGATAAATGGAAGTGGCACTATCGCTTTGAAACCAAAACAAAATGCTATCCTTAAGATTAATCAAATATTGATCTTTACATTGTATACAATTAACTGAAATCGTGTTCACTTTATTAGCAAACTGTACTTTCAACTTGCCATTTTTCTGTTTTTTTTCTTTAATAAAATTCTTACCTTGCTCTTCAGATATTTTGAGAATAATATTGGAGTGCACAGAATCATTTACCATGATTTTATCATTGCTAAATCCTATCGATTCTGATTTTTGGTCATAGTAGTAATTTTGATTTTTATCTATTAAGCCATACAGGTTGTACATTCCTGATTTGATATAATCCATTCGAAATCTTCCTGAGGTATCGGTTATTGCAAAATAATTTGGAGGTTCCTTAAGAAAAATACTATCTGACAAATCGCTATACAACATTACAACGACTTTCGCCAACGCGTTTAATTTAAAGGCGTCAATTACTTTCCCACTAATAAAAAATGAATCAATACTCGATCCAGTTGAAAAAACATAATGTATATCTTTTGAAATATTCCTATTGGTAATATCTTGTATTGCGTCTCCCAGATATATTGAATAAGTGGTATTATCTTGCAATACTTCTTTTTCGTTTAATTCAATTTTAAGTTTTTTAGATTTCAATTTAAAACTTGCGGGATACTTTAGTCTTGGAGAAAAAATAATATTTTGACTGGGATTTACGAGACTTACCCATTCGTCAAATGTGATTTCTAATTTTTTAGGTTTGAAATTTAATTGTCGATTAGGCGTTGATTTAGATTCGACAATACTCGGAGGTTTTTTATCATCAGGTCCTCCTTGTATGGGTCTAATGTTCGCACAAGAATTAAATATTAAAAGTAGAATTAATCCTAAAATCGTAAATGAGAATTTAGGTATTAATATTAAATATATCGATCTCATTCTGATAGTAATAAATTTTCTCCAGTCATAACAGACGGAATTGGAAGATTCATTAAATTTAATAATGTAGGAGCAATATCACAAAGCCTTCCATTTTTCAATTTATAATTAGATTCTGATATAAGAATGCAAGGAACTGGATTTTTAGTATGTGATGTATTAGGAGATCCATCAGGATTAATCATACAATCAACGTTGCCATGATCTGCAAGTATTATAATTTCGTAAGAAAAGTATTTTATCTGATCAAGTATTTTTTGAAGACATTGATCTACAGTCTCTGCTGCTTTGATGCCAGCTTTAAACACGCCTGTATGTCCAACCATATCTGTATTGGCAAAATTCAAACAAATAAATTCAGGTCTGTGTTCTTTAATATCTTGTATCAAAGCTTCAGTTAACTCAACGGCACTCATGGAAGGTTTAAGATCATAGGTTGCCACTTTGGGACTTGGAATCATAATTCTACGTTCACCGCTAAATGGAGTTTCTCTTCCGCAATTGAAGAAAAAAGTTACATGCGGATATTTCTCGGTTTCCGCAATTCTTAATTGTGTGACTCCATAGACGCTTAGTACTTCACCAAGGGGTTGACTTAAAGTAATCTTAGGAAAAACAATTCCAATGTTTTTATAACTTTCATCATATTCTGTCATCGTATAATAATTCAGATTCAGAGTTTTCATATTATAATCTGGAGTATTAAATTGGGTAAGAACATTGGTTAATTGTCTAAGACGATCTGATCTAAAATTAAAACAATAAACTACGTCTCCTGATTGAACGGGTGGAAATGATTCATTTTCAGAATTTAATAATTGTATTGGTTTAACAAATTCATCTGTTACATTCTCAGCGTAGGATTGCTCTATCGCGATTAAGGGATCAGCAAATTTTGAACCGAGATTATTACAATATAAATTATAGGCGAGTTGAGTTCTTTCCCACCTTTTATCGCGATCCATTGCGTAATACCGACCGATGATGCTTGCAAGTTTTGATTTTTTATTTCTAATAAAATCAGATACTGTAATAAGATGTTTTTTACCTGAGTGAGGATCAGTATCTCTTCCGTCGGTGATAAAATGGATATAGATATTCTTAACCAACGAATTTTCAAAAATGTCAATCAGTGCCAGCAAATGATTTATGTGACTATGAACTCCTCCATCAGATACTAATCCAATTAAATGAATGGGTTTGTCATTCAGAACTGCATAATCAATCATTTCAACAATTGATTTCTGGTCCTTTAAAATATTATCGCGTATGGCAAGATCAATTCTTGTTAAGTCCTGATAAACTACTCTTCCTGCTCCGAGGTTCATATGACCAACTTCAGAATTACCCATTTGGCCTTGTGGCAATCCTACGTCCAATCCGTGAGTAATTAAAATTGAATGAGGTCTTGAGCTCATTAAGTGATCATAACATGGCGTATTCGCTTGAAAAATAGCATCTGCATGTGGATCAGGTCCAATTCCAAATCCATCTAGGATGATGAGCATTGCTTTATTCATATTGGGCTCAAATTTAATACATCATCCGCTAAAGTAATTTTTTAGCTTTATTTGAGAACGATTTGCAGTGTTTTATCGTTTGAGTCATATATATATTAATAATGAAATATTTAAAAATTACTTTTTTCTTGCTTTTCACGCATTTGATATCAGCTCAAATGAAGAATTCTGCTTTCGAAGCACTCGAGAAGTCTGATTTAACAGCTTTGTCTGGAATGTTAGATAACAAAGTTGAAATCTGCTTTGACAATAAGGTTCAATACCTTGACAAACAAGCAACTATATCAGCTATTAAGAATTTTCTAACTCAGAATCCACCAAAGTCTGTTACTGCCGTACACAACGGTGCTGCCAAAGGAAATGCATCTCAATATACGATTGGTTCATTTGTTAGCTCAAATGGTAAGAATTATAGAGTATTTGTCTATACTTCAGATAAAGGAGAAAAGAAGATCATTCAGGAATTGAAGATTGACCTTCAGTAATTAATTTCATCGAAATGGTACAATAATACCTAACCAAGGGAGCGCAATAATTCCTAGATCTGAACCAATAGGAATTACACCTCCGAAATCTATAGCTAGATGTCTCGTCATATACCTTGCTCCAGCAGAGATAATTCCAAATTTATTTTCAGAATCGATGGATATTAAATAGTTTTCAGTAATAAGTGACCATTTCTTCGAAGTTCGGATCATTCCACTTATAGAAAAGGTTGGAAGAGTAGCAAAACCACCAGGTGAACTGTATCCAAGTCCTAACCCTAAGGTCAATTGCTTATCTCTAGTTCCGAAAGTATTACAACCATAAAGAATTCCTATAGAAGAATTATTGGATTCAGAATCAAATGATGGGATAAAAAACAATATTGTCCCAAATCCTATTGCCCCTTTGTTATTTTTATAGGGAAAGCTAATTTTTGGGGTAATCCATATAGGTGTAGATTCTGCTCCTCCTCCAAATAAAAATAAAGGTATTATCCCTACTCCTAAAGAAATGTTCTTTGTAATGCCATAACTAACCTGATTCAATAAAATCCAAGTATTCTGATAATACCCTTCACCTTTTTTTAGATTATAACCGCTTGGGCCCCAGAAATAACGACTTGAATGTGGGTTTTCTGGCCAGAACTCTCCTTTGACGATTTCAGATTGCTTGAGTGGAATGATTGATCTGATATTTTTCTTATGAATATTTAAAACTCCAATAGAAGCGTTTATTTGGACTAAAGAGTCTTGCAAGTATTTAATGGTTCCGACGTAGTTGTTTCCATCTTTAGTTTCGATAATCCAGGTGGTATCTTTTTTGGATTGACTATAGGAGCTGTTGATGAAGCAAAAAAAGCCCATAAAAATAATACATAAAAGGTTTCTCATTATTGAATGATTATCCTGTAAAAATACACTTTTAAAGGGTATAATCACCATCTTTGAAGCTAGAAGTTATTTTGTCCATGTAATATTCTC
>JBDSHL010000341.1:0-4925 GCA_039918515.1 Saprospiraceae bacterium
ATAATGCCCTTTTTGGGACTCATCAGCACGAACATACGCTTCCCTTCTAACTTAGGCAATTCCTCTGCAAGGCCATAGGCTTCCAATTCCTTAATAAATCGCAGGAGGATCAATTCTCCCCTATCCTTGAACACAATGGCTCTACCCCTGAATTGTACATAAGCTTTAACCTTGGCTCCTTCTTCAAAGAATTTAACCGCGTGCTTGATCTTGAATTCAAAATCATGATCATCGGTATTGGGGCCAAAACGAATGACTTTTATAACCACCTTAGCGGTCTTGGACTTGATTTCCTTTTCTTTCTTTCTTTTATTGTAAAGAAACTTATTGTAATCCGTAATTTTACAAACAGGAGGATCAGCCTTTCCGCTTATTTCAATAAGATCCATACCGAGTTCATAAGCCCATTTAATGGCCAAGGTGGTATCGTAAATTCCAGCTTCGACTGCCTTACCTGCAACTTCACTTATTGCATCAAAATCATCTCCTGTAAGTCTTATAGTGTAATTTCTGATCTGTTCATTGATTCTGAACTGACCCTTATGCTGATCTGCCAAATTGAATGGTGTTTTTAATAATCAAATACTTCTTTCTTGCACAAATGTAAACAAAGATAACAAGCCTAAGACTTTTTTGCGCTTTTGCTGCTTGCATTTGTAGCAGAAATCACAATTTTATCCTGTTCCTTATTGAGCATAGCAGATAATTTTGCACCTGGTTCAGGCGATTCTGAAAGAATATATTCCGCTAAAGGGTCTTCTAAATACTTCTGAACTGCTCTATGTAGTGGTCGTGCTCCAAATTGTGGATCGTATCCTTTTTCAGCCAAAAATTCTTTAGCCTCTACAGAGATAGTGAACTGAATATTCAATTGTTCAATTCTCTTCATTAAGGAAGCCATTACAAGGTCTATGATTTTGAAAATCTGTTGTTTGTCAAGAGAATTGAATATTACAACATCATCTATTCTGTTAAGAAATTCAGGGGAAAAGGTCTTTTTCAAAGCACTCTTAATAACTGTTTTGGCATCTTCATCTGCAGATTCTGTTCTTGCTTTGGTTGCAAATCCTACACCTTGTCCGAAATCTTTAAGTTGTCTTGCACCAATATTAGAAGTCATAATCAATATGGTGTTTTTGAAATCAACTTTTCTCCCAAGGCCATCCGTTAATGTTCCTTCATCTAATACCTGAAGAAGAATATTATATACATCAGGATGCGCTTTTTCTATTTCATCTAAGAGAATAACAGCGTAAGGTTTTCGTCTAACTTTTTCAGTTACTTGACCACCTTCTTCATAGCCAACATAACCGGGAGGCGCTCCAATTAATCTTGAGACCGTAAACTTCTCCATATATTCACTCATATCGAGACGAATCAATGAATCTTCAGAATCAAACAATAGTCTGGAAATCGCTTTGGCCATTTCTGTTTTACCAACACCAGTTGGGCCGAGGAAAATAAAAGTTCCTATCGGTTTTCTAGGGTCTTTGAGCCCTACTCTATTTCGTTGAATTGCTTTGGATATTTTGCTTGCAGCTTCTTCTTGTCCAATAACTATATTCTTCAGGTCGTCAGCCATATGAATGAGTTTTTTGGTTTCGCTTTGTGCAACTTTTCTTACTGGAATTCCAGTCATCATCGACACTACTTCTGCAATATCGTCTTCGTTAACAGGGAATCTTTTTGTTTTAGATTCATCTTCCCATTCTTGTTTAGCAGTTTCGAGTTTTTTCTGAACTTTAGATTCTAGATCTCGAAGGTCAGCAGCTTTTTCATATTGCTGACTTTTTACAGCCATATTTTTTTCATCTCTTATCGTATCAATTTGCTTTTCAATTTCTTCAATGTGTTTTGGTACATGAATATTTTTGAGATGCACTCGAGCTCCTACTTCATCCAATACGTCGATGGCTTTATCAGGTAGGAAACGATCCGTTATATATCGATCGCTCAACTTCACACATGCAGTAATGGCTTCATCAGAATAAGTTACTGAATGAAATTCTTCATATTTAGACTTGATATTATTCAGAATTTGTAAGGCATCTTCAATGGTTGGAGGATTGATCATAACTTTTTGAAATCTACGATCAAGCGCACCATCTTTTTCAATATGTTGACGATACTCATCCAAAGTTGAAGCACCAATACATTGTAATTCGCCTCGAGCTAAAGCTGGTTTGAAGATATTGGATGCATCCAGTGAACCTGTAGCTCCACCTGCTCCAATAATGGTATGAATCTCATCAATGAAAAGGATCACGTCTCTTGACTTTTCCAATTCATTCATGATGGCTTTGATTCTTTCTTCAAACTGTCCACGATATTTAGTTCCTGCTACTAACGCAGCAAGATCAAGCATTACTATACGTTTATTAAACAGTGTTCTTGACACTTTTTTTTGCATAATACGAAGTGCAAGGCCTTCTACAATTGCGGTTTTACCAACACCAGGCTCTCCTATTAGAATGGGATTGTTTTTCTTTCTTCTACTAAGAATCTGGGAAACCCTTTCTATCTCCATTTCACGTCCAATAATTGGATCAAGCTTGCCGTCTTCGGCTAATCTTGTTATGTCACGACCGTAATTATCAAGTACCGGAGTACTCGACTTGGAACCTGATTTTTTAGTAAATGGATTCGAACCTTGCTCATCTTCGAATGATTCAGATTCACTTGAAGCAGTTATTTCAGGTATTTCTTCCATTTGAGCTTCAGATTGTTGACTTATATAATCGAGTTCAGACTTAAACGTCTCATAGTCAACATCGTAATCTTCTAATATCGAACTGGCTAAGTTGTCGTGGTGTTTCATAATGGAGAGCAGTAAATGTTCCGGGTATATTTCTTCTTCTTTTGAAATTTTAGCTTCCAAATAAGTAAATTTAAGTACTTTTTCTGCTTGTTTGTTCAAGGGCAAATTTCCTACCTGAAAATTCGCACCTTCTCCTTTTTTGACTGGAATGGCCTCTTCAATACTGATTCTAAGTTGTTTAAGGTTAACTTTTAATGAACGCAATACATTAACAGCGAGACATTCCTTCTCGGAAAGCATTCCCAGTAAAATGTGCTCTGTGCCAATATAATCATGATTTAGCCTTAATGCCTCATCTCTACTATTTGCCAGTACTTTTTTGACTTTGGAAGAAAACCTTTTATTCATTCTTTAACCCAAATTTTTGTTATACATGATTAACGCAGGATTTCAATTTTCGTTGAGTTCTGTTAATTAATGCTTATCAATCTTCTATAGTTCATTGAAAGCTCAGGCTTTATTACTTTTACACTCTCAAAATTACTATTTTTTTTGAAATATAAGTAAAAATTATTCTGTAAAAAAAATTAAAGCACTGCAAATCAATCTATTATAAATAAACCAAGATTTAATATCATATGAAATACGAAATTGATAAGAAGGAAAAATATGCCATTTTCAGCCTAGAAGAGCCTATCTTAAATTCTGTAATTGCCCCAATTCTCAAGTCAGAGTTTGTATTCCTTCGCAATGAAGGAGTTAAGAATTTGATATTTGATCTGGCCAAAGTGGATTATATTGATTCATCAGGCCTTAGTTCTATTCTTACTGCAAATAGACTTTGGAAAAATTATGGATGTTTCGTCCTTACCAATATCAAAAGTGATTCCATTAAGAAATTAATAGAAATCTCGAAACTTGACACCATTCTTACCCTAATTCCAACGATTGAAGAATCTGTAGATTACATCAATATGGAAGATATGGAAAGAGAGCTTGATGAGGAAGAAGAGTAGTATTACTTTCGAGTTATTAATACTGGGGACTTCCTCTGCAACTCCTTCCAAAAACAGATATCCCAGCGCTCAACTTCTCAATATTCAGGAACAATTGTTTCTTATTGATTGTGGTGAAGCAACCCAAGTGAGATTATTCCAACACAAGATTCAGTGGAATCAGCTAAGCCATATTTTTATTACACATTTACATGGTGATCACAGTTTTGGATTACCAGGTTTGCTCAGTTCTATGGGATTGTACAATCGCCAGCATAAATTAACTTTAGTCGGACCAGAAGGATTACAAGAATTTGTTGAGACCAGTTTGAGATTAAGTTTTTCTCGAATTAATTTTGAATTAGAGTTTATTACTTTAGATCATACCATCTCCACTATAGTTCTGGAAGATGATGAATTGAAAATTATTTCATTTCCACTAGATCATCGAATTCCTTGTTTGGGTTATCGGTTTCAGTTTAATTCTATAAGTAAAAAACTCAACAAGGAGAAAATAAAAAAATACAATTTCAGTATTTCGGAATTAAAAAAATTAAAAAATGAAGAAGATATTATATTAAGCAATGGACAATTGATCAAAGCTTCAGAAGTTCTCGATGTAAGTCATCTTCAAAAATCTTTTGCGTATTGCAGCGATACCCGATACAATGAATCGATCCTACCCTATATTGAAAATGTAGATTTGCTTTACCACGAAACTACTTATGAAAATGCTTTACAAGAAAAGGCCTATGACATGGGTCATTCAACTACGCTACAAGCTGCGACAATAGCTCAAAAAGCAAATGCCAAATGTCTTGTCACTGGACATTATTCATCACGCTATATAGAACTTAATAATCTTCTGGTTGAATGCCAGTCTATTTTTCCGAATACGATATTGGGGAAGGAGAATTTGAGGATAAGTATTTAATGATGAACGATGAATTATGTACGATGAATTATGTACGTCTCTAATATAGGTTGACTTAAAAAGTCATTTTAAATGAATGCAAAAAATTCATCAGAGTTGGGTCGAAATTTCACCTTTTATTGGAATAATCTATACCATATAATGATAGTTATTTTTGAATCAAATTATATTCAATATTATGTTGAATCATCGAGAGCCCTAATTTTTTTCTTCTTTCATTGACTAGGTTAATGTCATC
>JBDSHL010000342.1:0-2250 GCA_039918515.1 Saprospiraceae bacterium
AAGACCTTAGAGTTCAAATCTGAGAATTTAGATTTGGAAAGAGTGATAGATGGCAAATTATTTCTTACAGTAAATAGTAATTTTCCAATTAGTGCAAATGTTGCAATGGAATTTCTAGATGATAATAATCAAGCAACATTAATTTTATATAAAATTGACGGCTTGATTGAAGCGGGTGATTTAGGTAATGCGGATAGGGTATTGAATAAAAAAACAAGTATTATAACTGTTCCAATTAGCAATTTACAAATTCAAGATCTCAAAAAAGCTAAGAAAGTAAGAATCAAAGCAATATTTAATACAAAACCAGAAATGACTTCGATTAAACTCTTTGATTCTTATTCTATGGAAATTGTTTTGAGTGCAGATTTTAATTATAAGCTAGAATAATATGTTTCGAATTTCATTAGTATTTCTTTTAATAGTTGTCGGATATTTAGCCCAAGGACAAGATGTTGAAGGATTAAAAACCAATTGCCTTTCAATTTCAACTTCCATTGAAGTCGGTTCGAAGGAACTTTCATCTAAATTCATTAATAAGTATTTTAATGGTGGAACTATTGATCAAGCAACAAAAGACGCTTTTTTTGACAAACTGAATTCCAAGAATACTGCTGGAGCTTTTTGGGAATCTGAAGTAAAAATTAAAAGGTTCTCTACAAAGTCTACCGATTTGAATCGCTCGTATCAAATGATTGGTTTCGAAAATTATTATCTTTATGAAGCAGAATTTTCAAAGGATTTATTTGGTTTGTATTTTTATGGAAATCGCAAATACGAAGACAAGACCGCTGATCTCTCGAATATGCATTTTAAGCAAAACAAGTTTCAAATTTTTAAATTAGGAATTTACCAAAGGTTGCAAAATTTTGGATTAGGAATTAATGCAGGCTTAGTGATAGGACAAAATACTTTAGAAATTAATACGCTGGAATCAAGTATTTATACAGCACCCATGGGAAGGTTTCTAGATGTCAAATTGCATGCTGAATCCAAATCTACTGATTTGAAATCAGATAAATTTTTATCAAATCAAGGCAATGGTATTTCTGTGGATTTTAAATTAGAATATACATTAAAAGAGGATTCGAAAGTTGGAATTTCTGCAAATAGATTAGGATTTGTGAACTATACTAAAAACACTACTATGCAAAGAGTAGACAGTAATTTTCACTTTGAAGGTTTAGAAATTACCAATATATTGGATTCATTCGCCATTAATCTGACAACACCAGAAGAACTAAAGGATGATCTTGTACATACCTCGAATCTCTCTCATATTCGCAAAAGCCTGCCAACTCAATATTCGCTCTATTTGAAATATTGGTTTTTAAACAATAAATTTTTATTGAATTCTAAGTTAGTGCTAATTCCTTCAACAGTATATAAACCTTCTTTTCAAGTAGATCTAAATACGAAGATATTAAATTTATTGTATGTTGGAGTAGGTGGGGGCGTTGGAGGGTTTTCAAGCTGGAACATGGGTTTAAATGCTGGCTTCAAATTAGGCTCTTTCATTAGTGTACAAGCTGAAGCTAAGTCCTTATTTAATATTTATAATTTGAACAATCCTGCTTCAATAATGGGAGCCATAAGAATTGGTATAAACTTCTAACCCGCTTTATGCAATAGAGTTTCGTTGTGAAAGTCAAATGGGCAATAAAGAAGGTCAAGATCAAAAGTTAGGGAGAAGATTTGAATTTTCTTTATATAAGTTTCTAAAAATTGCTATAGCATAATGATAATTACTTTAGCATTGATTTATAAAAAGGTCTCGGAGAGACCAAACATTTTTAGAAAGCCAAATAATATCTAATTGCCTTAGAGGGGCAAAACAAATTTAGCTAGGTTTTTTTTAAGTAAAATTATTTCAGTTCGAAATCAAATAAATACTCGTCTTTAAATTCGATTTCATTTTCTTTTAAAAATTCCAGATATTCTTCTCTGAAGGATTTCTTTTTATGATGCTCCACCTGATTTCTGATATAATTCAATACTATAGCAACATCTTTTATTGAAACTGTAAAGGCACCGAACCCCTCTTGCCAATAAAATTTGCCCTTAAGTATTTTTTTTTCGTTTATGAATTTTGTAGAATGCTCTTTTATATCTCGAATATTATCAGATAAGTTCATGTTGGGCTTGCAATTCATTAAAATATGTATATGATCCGGCATTCCATTTATTATAAACAATTTTTGCTTTTGGTTGGTGATAATTCCACTTATATACTTATACAAATCATCTTTT
>JBDSHL010000343.1:0-4921 GCA_039918515.1 Saprospiraceae bacterium
TCTTCCTAATTCATGATTGGAATTCCATGAATGTAATCTATTTACTCTTTCGTATACGCCAATGGAAATTTCCTTTCTTAACAATCCATAATGTTCAATATAATTGATGGCTTCTAATAAAAGAAAACTCACTATTCCAAAGCACAATGCAATGAATAGACAAAATGCTCCTAGAAAGTAAGCAATTGTTATAAGATATATTGCCTGTATCAATTGAAATAAAATCATCTGATTGTTAAAGGACATAAAAGGTTGTTTGATCTTAACTAATCTTTCACGCTCAAGCTTCCATGCACTAATGTAACTGTCCTTTACAGACCTGATAAAAAATGAATAAAAATTTTCACCATATCTTGCAGTTGCTGGGTCTTGTGGTGTTGCTACATATTTATGATGCCCTCTATTGTGCTCAATATTGAAATGAAGGTATAGGCAAGGAAGTAAAAGTGATTTGGATATAAGTTGATCATACCAATGACTTCTATGACCTAATTCATGAGCAATATTGATTCCTAAAGTACCTCCTACAATACCCATATTCAGGGTTAGTGCGAAATATTCGAATGTACTTAATTCAATAGAATAGATGATATAGAAAAAATAAATCAGGAGTCCATAAAATATTGGAAGATTCAAATATAAAAGCGCGGTAAAAAATTTATCAGAAGCCCGACTTGATTCTTCTTTTGGATCAATATTTTCCGTATTACCTTGGAAAAATAATTCCAGTAATGGGATAATTATAAAGGCTAAATAAAAGGATCCAGGAGCGTAAATTCCCTTGTAGTATAACCCAAGCCACGCAGTTATGGGGGTTAAATATGCGAGCAAATATTTAAGATCTGATCTCTTCATTTAAACAAATATACGAAGGTTTCATTTCTCAATTAAATGATTTTAGTTTTGGCCATTTGTAAATATTAAAAGTTAAACTCATGACTGATAAAAAAATCTTGATTGAAATAAATATTTGAACTATTTTTACATATTCATTAACACAAGCCTATGAAAAAGTCCTTTTTATTCGTTTTCTTAGCTATTGCAACATTAGTTCAAGCTCAAGAACAAGAACAGGCTCTGCCTAAGAAATACAATTTAGAAATTGGCTTAAATATTACCCGATTATTAGCATCTGTTCTTGCAACCAATAGCAATTCAATCTTAGTGAATGACCCGTATACGTTCTTATTAAAAAATAAGATTAAGAATAACTATTTAAGAATTGGTCTCTATGGGAATTTTGATATCAAAAAAGAGGTCTTTGATTTTAATGGAGACAGAACATCCAAAATCAATAAGATTGGAACTCGAATTGGAATAGAGTATAGAAATCAAATTATGAACCATTTCGAATTGTTTTACGGTGCCGATTTGATTTATGTCTACGATAAGGAGAAGGTTATATTTAATGATTTCTCAGGAATAACTTCTCAGACCATAACCATATTTAATAAATTTGGTGCAGGCCCAATTGTAGGACTGAATTATAAGTTTGCAAAGAGATTAATGTTAAGTACCGAATCAAGTATATATATTATAGGAGGTCAAGAAACGGATAAACTTTTAAATAATAATGTTTTGGTTAAGTCAGACAAAAAAGATGTTTTCAATATTACCCATCTTGTTCCTAGCTCTTTGTCAATTTATTTAAAGTTCTAAGTTATGCAACAACTTCGATTATATTGTATCATTTATTGTGTAATTTGTATGGTGAATCTGACAATGGGGCAAAGTGTTCCTGATGCTTCAGAGAAAAGAGTTCATACAGAAGTTGGTCTTAATATGACAAGTCTTATAACACTTTTAGTTCCTCTTGGGAATCAGGTAACAAGTACTGGACCAATTGATTATTCTTTGAAAGTATATCGCAAAAAGTATGCATTCCGTTTTGGCTTGGGAATGAAAGTCTCAAATGCAAATGAAAATGACGTTCGACTTGCCCTGCGATTAGGCTTTGAAAAAAGAAGATATCTGTCAACCAAATGGGCGTATACTTCAGGAATGGATATTTTAGCTTATGCGGGAACTTTTAATTTTCCGGGAGACAATAATCAGATTGAAGGCGGCGGAATTGGACTTGGCCCATTAGCAGGATTAGAGTTCTATATAAATTCAAACTTATACTTAAGTGTTGATAGTATGCTATTTTTTGGATTTGGAGCAGGTGATGAATTTCTTGTTTTCAGAGTTTTTCCTCCAGTCGGTATCTTTCTGAATGCAAGATTCTAATAGGAATTATCTTCTTATGATGTAATTGAATTTATGACCTTGATTTAGTTCATGAATATAAAGTAAATTAATCGCCTACTTTAGTCAATAGCTTTGATTTAACCTTATAATTAAGTTGAAATTAGAACTTAGGAATGTTAAATATTACAAATTCCTAGAAAATTAGGATATATCTTTATAACTTTGATTAAAATTAACACCATGAAAAAATTATTAATAATTGCAATTGTTGGATTTCTCATTCTTAGTTGTGAAAAGTCCCAGAACATAGTTGGTAGTAACATAATTCATCAAGAACCATTACTCCCTGAAATCCAAGCCGATTATTTAAATCCACCTTTACCTTCTGAATTCTTTTTTGGAGGAGATGTTGAAAATCAATTTGAAAAAGATAAAAACTTCAATGGGAATCCTGAGCTTACTAATGAAGGTGCTAATCTCGGAAGAGTTTTATTCTACGATAGAAAGTTATCTTTAAATAATTCAATTGCCTGTGGAAGCTGTCATCTACAATCCAGAGGATTCTCGGATCCTGTTAGCTTCAGTGAAGGCTTTGAAGGAAAGTTCACAAAAAGAAATAGTTCTTCAATTGTCAACCCAATTGTCTCTTCAGCCTTGTTTTGGGATTCACGGGCTTCGAACGTTCTAAATATGACCTTGAATCCTGTTCAGAATCATATTGAAATGGGTATGGAAGATTTAGTGTTTTTAGAAAAAAAATTAGCTAGAATATCATATTATCCTGACTTATTTAAAAAAGCATATGGAAATACAGAAATTACTAAAAATAAAATAGCTGAAGCGTTAGCTCAATTCGTATGTTCATTGACAACTTCGAATTCAAAATATGATAAATCGCTTAAAAATAATTTCCAGACTTTGACTCAACTTGAATCGACTGGTAAAAATTTGTTCTTTAGCAATAAAACACAGTGTTCAGGTTGTCATGGTGGAATTAACTTTTCAGCTGCATCTTCACAATTCAATGAATATAGCGAAACCAAAGGAACAGCGAATATTGGTCTTGATCGCAATAATATAGATATTGGTTTTGGCGATGGAAGTTTTAAAATTCCAAGTTTACGTAATGTTGCAGTAAGTGCCCCTTATATGCATGATGGAAGATTTAAAACACTGGTAGACGTTATTAATCATTATGATCATGGTATTCAGAATAATCCGAATCTAGATAAAAAATTGAAATCGGGTAATTCAGTTGTTAGAATGAACTTAACTGAATATGAAAAGAAGTCTTTGGTTGCTTTTCTAAATACGTTGACAGATACAGAATTTCTTCAAGCTAAAAAGTTTTCAAATCCATTTGTATATTAGTTAGTACGAATATCAATCTACTCAAAATCTTTAAGTATCTCTTCAGCAATTTGAGTAGAAGTATTATTTACATAGAGTAAAGAATTTAACTCTTTGTAACTATCAATAATTTTTCGTCGATGGTTAGGTGAAATGAGTAAATTTAGTTCTTTACGAATACTGTCTACATTCATTTCATTCTGAATAAGTTCAGAAATGACTTGTCGACCTAGTATCAAGTTAACCAAACTAATGTAAGATACTTTGACCAAGCGCTTTGCAATGAAATAAGAAATAGAATTTCCTTTATAGCAAACTATTTGTGGAACACCGAATAAGGCTGTTTCAAGAGTAGCAGTACCTGAAGTAACCAAAGCCATTCTGCTGTGTGATAAAAGATCATAAGTGCAATTATATACGACAGTGGTTTTTAAACCTATTTCCGATCTAATTTCATTATATAATGCTTGGTGTTGAGTTAACCCTGCAATTACGATTTGATGTTTGCATTCTTTGGCTAATGCTTGTAGAAAGATTGGGAGCATAGTCTTAATTTCTTGAATTCGACTTCCAGGGAGAAGCGCAATGATTGATTTATTGCTAAGGCCATTTTGCAATCTAAAATCAATGTCAGGTCTATATTCAATAATATGTTTCATAAGAGGATGCCCATAGTATTCGACTTGAATTCCATGCTTTCCAAAATATTCTTTTTCAAATGGAAGAATTACGAATAGTTTTTTAACGCATTTTCGAATAATATTAACCCTGCTTTCTTTCCATGCCCAAACTTGAGGTGCTATGTAATAATAGACGGGAATATTATATTTTTTAGCCCATGTTGCTATTCTCAAATTAAATCCAGGATAATCAATTAATATTATAGCATCGGGTTTAAATTCTAAAATACTTTTTTTTGTTATTTTGAAAAAATGGAGAATACGTGGCAAGTTTTTTATTACCTCAATGAATCCCATGAAGTTGGCTTCCTCATATCGAATATCAATGTCTAATCCTTGAGAAAGAAGTTTTTGGCCACCCCAACCTTTCCATTGAATGTGTGGATGAAGTTTATTTATGGCATTTACCAAATTACTTCCATGAAGATCTGCAGAAGCTTCTCCAGCAATAAGATAGATTCTTTCTATCATTTAAAATTCAATAATTCATACCCATATAAGTACATCCATAAAGCAACATAACCGAGCGTAGGAAATACTATTCCACGCATTGCCTCTAACCAATTTTTTTTATTAAAAAATTGTAGAGGGATTGCATTGAAAACAATCGCAATTAAACCGATGGTTCTTTCACGAAAATTTGGAGCCATTCCGTCAGCATTTAAAATGTTGTATTTGTCGAGAAAGTCATAAATCATTAG
>JBDSHL010000344.1:0-3525 GCA_039918515.1 Saprospiraceae bacterium
TCATTAAAACTGAAATTATTAAACCAACGGCATCCCGAACGGAGTATAGTTTTACGATTACTCCAGATATGTTTCCAAATGTTTATGCGGACGTTAATCTTATACAAGGTTTAAGCGAAAAGAAAAATGACTTGCCTCTTAGATTATATGGTGTCATTCCTATTATGGTTGAAAATGAAAATTTAAGGTTAAAGCCAATCATTAATATGTCAGATAAGATTAGACCTGATCAGGAATTTACTGTAGAGGTTTCAGAAACAAATTCTGCTTCAATGGCTTATCAATTAATGATCGTGGATGATGGACTTTTAAATTTGACGAGATTTGTAACCCCGGATCCATATAAGGATATGTTTCAGAAAGAAGCATTGACATTATTGAGCTGGGATAATTATGACGATTTTATTGGAAATGACCTAAGAGCCATGCAAAAAATATTTAGTATTGGTGGTGATCAAAAATTGACTGCCGAAGATATATCCAAGATGCAAAGATTTAAGCCAATTGTATTATTGTCAGGACCACAAAAGTTAAATAAGGGAGAAAAAAGAATTCATAAATTTACTATAAACAATTATATTGGCTCTGTTAGGGTTATGGTTGTAGCAAACAATAATGATGCATTTGGTTCATCGGATAAAACAGTTATTGTTAGAAATGAACTTGCTAGCCAAATAACTTTTCCTAGAGTATGTTCAATTGCCGATAAGATATCAGTTCCGGTAACTGTTTTTAAATATGATGAAAGTATTTCTAGTGCAAATGTTAGTATTAAAGTAAGTGGACCATGTTCCATTGTTGGAGACGATAGCAAATCTGTGAACTTTGAAAATTTGAAAGAGAAAACAGTATGGTTTGATCTAAAACCCAATGGCAATATAGGCGAAGCTCATATAGAATGTAAAGCTACAAGTGGATCTTTTGTGTCTAATTCAAAGGTTGATTTTTATATTGATAATCCAAATCCGATTAGCTCAAATATTGTAAGTTATGTAGTTGATGCAGGAAAAACGAGTTCTTACACTGTTCCAGAATATGGTATGACTGGAACACAAAAAGTGAAGTTGGAAGTTACGAGCTTGCCAAATTTAAAGTCGGAAGAATATCTAAATGAGTTAATCAGATACCCTCATGGATGTGTTGAGCAAACTACGTCTGCAGCTTTTCCTCAGCTTTATGTCGCGGATTATATTAGCATAAATGAAGATTTGAGAAAGAATACAATGAATAATGTCAGCTCTGCAATAAATAAATTAATGGAGTTCCAAGGTTCAGATGGAGGAATGAGTTATTGGCCTGGATTTTTACATCCGGATGATTATTCCACTTCTTATGTATGTCATTTTATTTCTGAAGCTAAAATTAAAGGATATCAGATTCCTAATAGTTTTTTATCTAAATTAATAAAATATCAATCTTCTGTGAGTACTTCATTCAGTTCAGATCTGACTGGTAAAGAAAGTTATAAAGACTTCCTACAAGCTTACCGCCTGTATGGACTAGCTAATCTAAACGCTCCTGAATGGGGTGCAATGAATCGGTTGAGGCAACGAAATTCTTCTGATCAAATGACCCGTTGGATGCTTGCAGGTGCCTATGCGATTAGAGGTAAAAAAGACATTGCAAATCAGTTGATTAACAATATTCCAACTGGAAGTAATTCTTCGGAATGGTATTCTTATTCCTATGGATCAGATATACGAGATGAGGCTTTTATGTCCATGGTATTAAATGATATTGGAAATCGTGAACAAGCGATTAAAGTCTTAAATAACGCCATAAATAAATTGAATACTGATTCCTATCCGAACACTCAAGAATTAAGTACTGTCATGTCAGCAGTCGGTAAAATTTATAAATCAACCAATCTTCAGTCTAATGGTATTGAAGGTAGTTATTCATGGAATGATAAGAAGGAATCTCTAAGCTCTCCATATTCTGTAATTCAAGCAGCACTAAACTCAAAGCAGACTAATCAATTTAGTTTTACGAATAATTCTTCTTTGCCTTTAACATTAAATATAATACAATCAGGTAAAATCATGCCAGAGGAAAAAGTAAATAAGTCCAATACACTTAAATTGGAAATTTCTTATTCCGATAAATTTGGAAAATCGATTAACTTCAAGAATCTTAAGCAAGGTCAAGAGTTAACTGCTCATATAAGAGTCGCAAATAATGGTGCTTTTGGTAATTTATCAAATATTGCCCTTACAGCTGTTTTCCCTTCAGGATTTGAATTGGTGAATACCCGTATAGGAGGCATAAATAATCTGCCAAAAGGAATAGATTATCAAGATTTCAGAGATGATAGAATCATGTATTATTTTTCATTATCGAAAAACGAAGCTCGCGATATTTATATACCTATTATTGCCTCTTATTCTGGCACTTACTTGAGCCCATTGATCGAATGTGAGGCCATGTATGAGCCTTCCATAAATGCCCAGTTTAGAGATGGTTATGTTGTGATTAAATAGTTGGTGAATTTAATTTTTAGATTTTTAAAGTCTATAATTTTTATTGGATTGTTTGTTTGGATAATTGCAGTAATTTGGGCAAGTCAATTTAAATTCACGGATGATTTTTCACCTGTTTTATTCAGCAAAGAAGGTAAAGTATTATCTGTTAAAGTCGCCAAAGATGGACAATGGCGGTTTAAGAAAAATGTAGAATTACCTGAGAATTATGTTAAATGCTTATTACAATTTGAAGATAAAAATTTCTATCTGCATCTTGGCGTAGATCCAATTGGTCTAATTAGGGCTGCATATCTCAATTTCAAGAAAGGTAGAGTAGTAAGTGGAGGAAGTACGATAACCATGCAAGTTGCGAGGTTAATTTTAAATTCGCCAAACAGAAATGTTATCAGGAAATTTTCTGAAATTGTCTTGGCCATCGGAATTGAATTTAGATATTCCAAAAAGCAAATTTTACAACTTTATTCAGAACTGGCACCTTATGGATCAAATGTTATTGGAGTTGAAGCTGCAATGATTAGATATTATAATAAGTCCTTAAAAGATTTAAGTTGGTCTGAAGCGGCAATGTTGGCAGTACTTCCTAATCAGCCATCCTTAATTCACATCGGAAAGAATAGAGTAAAGCTCATTGAAAAGAGAAATCAATTACTAAAAAATTTATTTGAAAAGCACCTCATTAGTAAAGAATCATTTGAGCTTTCTCTATTAGAACCTATTCCACAAAAACCTGAAAAATTAAATAGACTTGCCCCTCATGCTCTCGACTATTTGCAGGCAAGGTATCCTGGACAATTTATTTTTAAATCAAATATTGATTCAAAATTGCAGTCCGTAGTTCAAGAAATTTGTGGAAGACATCATAATGTTCTTGCTCAAAATGAAATTAGAAATTTAGCTGTGTTGGTAGTGTCAAACTCTGATCAAAAAGTATTGAGCTACATTGGTAATATGGTTAATGATACGCAAGCTGTTGCTCAAGCAGAAGTAAATATGATTCATGCTCCAAGAAGTTCTGGGAGTATATTAAAGCCTTTATTGGTGG
>JBDSHL010000345.1:0-11909 GCA_039918515.1 Saprospiraceae bacterium
AACTTATCATTCTCTTTTCTTGTCAAATTAATATGCAAAGTATCTATTCCACGAAGCAATGTAAAATCAAAATTCTTTGTGTCTGTATTTTTTAAAATAGGATATACTTCATTTACAAAATTATTGGTTGAACCATTGACATTTAATATCTTATCCGTGGATTTTATTCCGGCTTTTTCTGCTACAGAATTGGGTGAAATTTCTTGTATTATTAAGGGAACACGCACGCCCCAGATTTCCATTTCTTTATTTTCAGGTTTGGTTAATCCAGAGATCTTGTCTGCATCAATAACTAAATCCATTGCTTGACCATCGCGGATGATGTTAACCGTGTTTTTATTATCTAACACTAAGGATTTGATAATTCTACCACGCTCAAATCGCTCAAGTTTTTCACCCTGAATTCCAACAATTAAGTCCCCATCCTTAAATCCCATCGCTTTACTTATGCTGTCGGTATAAATACCGTATTTCATTTCATTGGAAGGCAAGTATTCACTTCCATTTTTCCATAGTAAAGTAGCAAAAATTAAAAATCCGAATATAAAATTAATTGTTACCCCACCCAACATAATAATTAACCTTTGCCATGCTGGTTTGGATCTAAATTCCCAGGGTTTCGGTTCTTGTTTTAATTGTTCAGTGTCAAAACTCTCATCTACCATTCCTGCAATTTTGACGTATCCTCCTAAAGGAAGCCATCCAATACCATACTCGGTATCACCTATCTTCTTTTTGAATAGAGAAAAATAGGGGTCAAAGAACAAATAAAACTTTTCAACTCTGGTTTTGAACCACTTAGCTGGAATAAAATGCCCACATTCGTGTAGGATAACCAGAATGCTTAGGCTTAACATTAACTGGGCTACGGTAATAAAAGTACTCATCTATATATATTAAAAGGCTTAAACGCAATTATTGCTGCTTTAGTTCGGGCGAAGATAAAGATTCATTTACTCCTTTAGGAACTAAATGATTTTCACAATTCATTAATAGTCTGTTTTTTAAACAATATACGAACACCTTCGTATATTTGCGATTATCCTTAACAAATGCATTATTTATTTATCATCGGATTGAGTCTAGGATTAGTGTTCTCTAATTCGCTCAAAGCGCAATTAAATTACCCCCAAATAAAAATCCAGAAAGCCAAGGGCAAAATATTAGTTGATGGATTATTCGATGAAGAGGATTGGAAGTCTGTTGAAATCGCTAAAAATTTCAAGCTTTGCTTCCCCATTGATTCAGCGTTCAGCCCCTGGCAGACAGAAGCTAGAATGGTCTTCGATGAAGATAACTTGTATGTAGCTTACCGTTGTTATGAAAACAGAGCTGATTATATCATCCAAAGTTTGAAAAGGGACTTTGAAGGTGGCACCACAGATGTTATTAATATTATCCTAGATCCATTTAAGGATGGTTTGAATGGATTTATTTTTTCAGTAAGTCCTTACAATGTTCAAAGAGAAGGAACAATAATTGAAGGAAATGATTTGAATTTAATCTGGGATAATAAATGGTATTCTAAAGTGAAAAACTATGAAGATCATTGGGATGTTGAGGTTGCTATACCGTTTAAGTCCTTGCGTTACAAATTATCCAATTCAGGTCAAGAAAATCACTGGGGTTTAAATTTTGTCCGTACCAAGTTGAAAAATTTTGAAACCAACACTTGGGCTCCTATTCCATCCATTTATAACCCTGCCACTTTAGCTTTTGCCGGAGATTTATTTTGGGTTGATCCTCCACCTAATCCTGGTAGAAATATTTCATTTATTCCTTATATTAATGGAGGATATTCTGAAGACTTTGTGAGAAGTGAACAATATAAATTTTTAAAGAAAGAATCAAATTATACCAAAGCGATTGGCGCTGATGCAAAAATAGCCGTTACGCCTGGTTTAAATTTAGACTTAACGGTGAATCCAGATTTTTCACAAGTAGAAGTTGATGAACAAGTGGCCAATGTGAGTCGGTTTGAATTATTTTTTCCAGAAACCAGACAATTCTTTGTTGAAAATCAAGATTTATTCGCACGTTTTGGATTTCCATCTTCGCGTCCCTTTTTCAGTAGAAGATTAGGCATTGCTTATAACCCGTTAACAGGTGAGAACTCTAAAATTCCCATATTAGCAGGAGTGCGGTTAAGCGGAAAAATCAATAACAAATTGAGAATTGGATTACTTAATATGTTAAGCAAAGAAAAAAGTTGGGACAGTCTGAATATTCTTCCGGGCAACAATGTAAGTGTATTGACTCTTCAACATCGCATATTTTCGAGATCAACTATTTCAGGTATCTATGTAGACAAAGAAAATTTCCTTAATAATTTACGTAATGAGCAGACTAATAATTTTCAAAAATACAACAGAGTTGCAGGTTTAGAATACAATTTATTTTCCAAAAACAATAAATGGGAAGGAGAAGCTTATTACCATCGTTCTTTTTCACCAATTGAAAAAAATGAAGGCAGTTCTTATGCTTCATTTCTTTCTTATTCAGTTAAATCTGTTGAAGCTCGATTTGGGCATGTATCCATTGATTCTTTTTATACAGCGGATGAAGGATTTATTCCAAGGCAAGGTGTTAAGCAATTCATTACCGGAATTAATTATAACATATGGCCAAAGAATTCTAAGTCTATTAGAAAGTATATCGTTGGAATGAGCAATGATTATGCCTTTAATTGGAACTGGAAAGCCTTGGACTACAATTTTAATCCGTTTGTTGGAATATCATTCAATGAACAAAGTTATATTGGAATAGGATTAGACTACAATTATATTTACTTGTACAACAGCTTTGATCCAACAGGAGGATTAATCGAAGTAGGTGAATCAGAATTACCCATTGGAGAATACAAAACTATTGCGTTTAATTTAGAAGCAAATACTGGCAATAGTTTTAAATTACAAGGTGATTTAAATCTTATTGTTGGACAATACTTTAAAGGCAGTCAAATTAATTTGTCTGGAAATATCAAGTGCAGAATTCAACCTATTGGAACTATTTCAATGTCGTTTGACTTTTACCAGATCAAACAAGAGCGTCCTTTTCCATCGGCTTACTTTTTTCTACTTGGTCCTAAGGCGGAATTATCTTTTAGCAGAGATTTATTTTTTTCAACATTTTTTCAATATAATACTCAGATTAATAATTTTAACATCAATACAAGATTACAATGGAGATTTGCTCCAGTGAGTGATGTGTATTTAGTCTATACGGATAATTCTTTTGCGCAATCTATTGATCCCAATGTAAGATTCCTCAGCACTAAGAACAGAGCTATTGTATTGAAGGCGGTGTATTGGTTGAATATATAGTAATTGAAAAAAATTGATTATTTTTTATTAACTTTTTTTGATTAGTGTATATAACAATCGTTTGCTGTTATTGAATAAACTAAGGTTTAAACCCAACATAAGTGAATTGTCGATAGAAAAAGGAATTCACAGAAATTCATTAAACCATTATTTCTTTTACTGAGAAGAAGCCAAAATTATTTCCTTGTTAATGCCATCTGGAAATAGTACATCTGTCAACTTTTAACTTTTCACTTTCAGCTTTCAAATTTCACTTTCGACTTATGTTTTATTGCGTAGAGATTTTAGTTTATCAGGTGATATTTCAAGAATTTCCAGAATATCAATATCTGAAAAGCCCTTTTTTATCATATTGTTAATAGCAATAATGAGTTCAGCTTCTCGGCCTTTCTCCATACCTTTCTCCATACCTTTCTCCATTCCCTCCGCCAAGCCTTGTTTCTTGATTTCGTGTAAAACGGTTTCTTTTAAGCCCATATTGATCGTATTTGGTAATATTTCTTGTACTTGATCCTCAAATGTATGAATATATTCTGAACTTTCAAAACGCAAAATAGCGCTTAAAAATTCCATCAGAGTCCTTATTTTTTGATCAGGATATCCTTTCCTTATTAATAATCTGACCAAATCCATTTTGATACTCAGTATTTTGTTATCGGCAGATTTCTTATTCTTTAACCAGTTTAGGCTCATCAATACTACATCGGCAAATGGATTATTAATTTTTGAAAGCTTCTCTTCCTCCTGATGTATAACCTTATACACATTGTATTCATAGACATGTCTTGTTCCTAAGAAATCAGTTGTGTAATGACTTGGAAGATAGCTTGGATCCTCATCTGTAAAAATAGCTAAGGCTGTGATTGGTTTTTGATAGCGTTCTATTATTCGATAATAATAGATAAACATCCGTTGGCTAAAGTTTGCGTCTCTATATCCTTGTACTTCCACATGAACCAATATCCATTCTTCTTCACCTCCCTTTGAATATACTTTTATCAATTTATCCACAAATCTTTGATTGCTTTCAGATTCCGGAAATAACTGCGCCAACTCTTTGTCCAAAAATTGAAAGCCTCTTTCAAAATCAATATGATCCTTCGCTTGTGGGAAAAAGAATAGCAGAAAGTCACTGCATAAGTCCTCAATGATACCTTTCCATAAAATGTCTTGGTTAATGATCATGTAGCAAAAATAAAGAAAAAATTGCTATACTTACTTGTATATGAAATTCAACTAGGTTACTTCATGAAATATGGATTCCTTATTTGTGACATATGTTCTTGCTTTCAGATTGAACAAACCCACAAACTAATGTTCAAGCTTGAAACATAAACAATCCACAAATCAATGTTCAAGTCGAAAGCATGGACATGCTAATTGGCAAAAAATAATATGGGTCTAGCCTTTTTTCGGAACGGGATCGTCTCCACATCCTCCCCATGGATGACATTTGGTAATGCGTTTTAATCCTAAGTAAGTCCCTTTAAATAATCCCCATTCATCTACCGCTTGCAACATGTAATTGGAACAGCTTGGGTTGAAACGACAATTTTTTCCCAAAAGTGGCGACAGGAGTATTTGATAAGTTCTAACAGGAAATTTTATAATCCAATTGAATATTTTCATTACTTGTCTTTAGATTTCTTTTTATTTTTTAAATCATTTTCAGAAATTTCAAAGGAGCTTTTATTTTTTCCAAACTTATCCATAAATTCTATTGTAAGAAGCCTTTCTTTGGCATTTCCAGTGAAGTTAAAACGTGCATAATTGTGTTCTTGAATTAATGTATTGGGAACGCGATTTGGATTATCGACTTCTTCTTTTTTTATCTTGGAAATTCCGGCAGTTAAAGAAGAAACGGTAACGTCATATAAAGTATATAGACTATCGCGACTAAGTTTATTTATTTCACTGAGATGTCTATCCCCCGTAATAAACAAAACGCCATTGACTTTAGAATAAGTTAGAAAATCAAGCAGTTCTTTTTTTTCTATGGGATAATGAGTCATACAATCATTCGTCGAAAGTTCATTCAAGACCTGTGAGCCTGTTACTATAATTTTAAATGTTGCAGTACTGTTAAGCAATGCATTCTGTAACCAATTTAATTGTTCTTCGCCGAACATTTTTTTATTGGGATTCCAATGACCATCAATTATGGTTGGCATATCGTCGGAACTTCTCCACGTTCTGTTATCCATCAAGAAAAGATCTATGTCATTGTAAGACAATTTAGTATAAACTCCTTCATTGTTCATTCCGTAAGTTGGATTAGCAAAATAAGATCTGAATACATTTCGGGATTCATTTTTAAAAATATATGAAACGCCTTCATTATTAGGACCAAAATCGTGATCATCCCAAATTGCATAATGTGACATGGATTTGAGAAAAGGTTGTAAAAATTCTGAGGATCTGTCTTTGGAAGCTCGATACCACAATCCCCATTCACTTCCATAATCTACTTCTCGTGTATACCAGGAATCACCTAACCAAAGCATGAATTTAGAATTTTCTTTTGCCATGCTGAGAATTATTGTTGAATCAGATCCATAGGGTTTGCCAGGTCGATCATAAACGGGTTCATTCTGATAAAAACAACTTCCTGTGATGAATGAAAAATCTGGTGGTGGTTTTCTCCATTGCCATAATTCCTGTGTAGCGAAGTTGCCAGCAAAAGCATTCAAACGAAGTTTATTGTTCTGCACAATCTGGTAAAAATAATTTGTACCTGGCTCTAATTCTACAAGATCGAAAAGCACGGTTTCGAAATTCAAAAATTTGTTTTGCGTTTTAAAAGCCGTTTTTATAGATTTAGGATCTTGCGCGGACCAATAATTCAACTCAACTTTAGTACCAGAAGTGACTTCGCACCAAATTTTAGCGGTTCTAAGTTCAATGTGACCAAGCATTGGACCACTTTTTATCTGGGCGATAATCAGATGTTCAAATACTAAGATGAAAACCAATAAGTGCAACATTTTAATCATAAAACCCTCCTTGTTAAAAGCAAATATACATTTAGTAAGAAATAAAAAGGATTAATTAAGTGTTATCAAAACCAGAAGTTCATATTTGCGTTGCTAACTAGACCTATGTTGAGATTCATATTTTGCTTAATTCTTTCTTTATCATCAGTTCTGAATCTTATTGCGCAAGACAATAGTCTTGTCCAATTAAGTGGAATAATATATACACGTGATGACAATAAGATCAAGACTTTACCTTACGCTGAAATTAGCATTCGCAATACCTTTCGGGTCGTATATGGGAATGAATCGGGTTTCTTTAGCATTCCTGCGCAAAGAGGAGACACCATTGACATTAATTACTTGTCCTATGTAAGTGAGTCATTTATCATTCCTAATGACTTTCAGGATGATAAGATTAGTCTTAACCTGGATATGAACCGCGATACGATCTTTCTCCCTACAGCACTGGTACATCCTTGGCCGGATAAAGAACATTTTAGGCCAGAATTTCTGGCTATGGATGTAGAGGAAACCATGCAGGACATTGCCAATGCAAATCTTGCTCAGGATAAGATTAGAGAAATGATGTTAATGTCTCGTCGTGATGGTCAAGAGAACGTCAGTCTTTATCTTAGCCAACAGGCTCAAAAATATTATTATGCAGGTCAGATTCCTCCTCAAAAAATATTTAGTCCAGGGGCCTGGATTGAGTTTTTTAGAGCATGGAAGAGGGGAGATTTCAAGAAGAAAAAGAGATAAGTTAAAATTATTGACCCTTGACAGAAGAATCATTTAAACTAGAGTTTTTGCCTCAAAAAGAGGAGGAAGAGCAGGTTTATATCGATAGGATTCAAGTTAGAATTGAGGAGCTCCAGAATCAGGATTTAAATCTTTTATTCAGCTATTTATACAGATTGGATATAGAGGAAAAAAAGATCCTAGAAATTATTAATCACACAGGTCAAGGGTTTTTTGCAAGGGAGCTTGCCAAAGAGATTTGGTTCAGACAGAAGGAAAGAATGAAGTTTAAAAAGGACTTTCCGGTGTCAAAAATTAAGGATAATGACTTGGAATTCTGAAGATCAAATGTTTTTTTTAAATATATACAATATTGGTTAGCAGGTCATTACACTTAATTTTATAACAACCTCACAAATCTGATTAATTTATGTGAAAAAGGAGCTTAATTATTTGATTAATAGAGCTGTACGCGTTATTTTTGCAACCCTTTTATAAAAAAACTTTAATTAATGCGACAATTTGAAGTAAGCTTTATCGTGGATCCGGTGCTGTCGGGCGATGAAGTTAAATCGACAGCAAAAATCTATCAGGACATACTCATCAATGAAGGTGCAAGTATTGTTCATGTAGACGAAATGGGGTTAAAGCCATTGGCTTATACCATCAATAAGCGCTCAACAGGTTATTATTACTGTATTGAGTTTGCCTCTGAATCGGGCTCTTTTATTGAGAAATTTGAATTAGCCTTAAAACGTGATGAGCGAATCATGCGCTTCCTTACTGTGAGACTTGAAAAATACGCCATCAAGTACAATGAAGACAAGAGAAATGGAAAAATCGGGAAAAGAACACCAAAGGATGCAGTTCCTAAAAAGCCTTTGGAGTATATCCCTTATCAAGCTTTTGTTCCATCAGTGCCAACTCCAACTCCAGCTCCAACTCCAGCGCCCGCTGTAGTAGAGTCTAAGGCAATTGATCCGGAAATGGCTTTACCTGAAAAATCTGAGCATTAATTTTTCTAAATCTTAAAAAAAAATACAATGGCAACGCAAGACGAAATAAAGTTTCTTAGTAATCCAAACATCGGTCAGAAACAACAAAAATATTGCAGATTCAAAAAATTTGGATTAAAGCACGTGGATTATAAAGATCCAGACTTTCTAATACAATTTATCAATCAACAAGGAAAATTACTTCCAAGAAGATTAACGGGGAATTCATTAAAATTTCAAAGAAGAGTAGCCACTGCAGTTAAAAGAGCAAGACACTTGGCTATGCTTCCGTTTGTATCAGATTTGTTGAAATAATTTATTATAACAATTAAAAAAAAGACATGCAAGTTATTTTAGTCAAGGATATGGACAAGTTAGGTGATAAGCACGAAGTGATTAGTGTGAAGCCAGGATATGGAAGAAATTATTTGATTCCGCAAGGTTTTGCATTACCAGCAAGTGACACCAATCTTAGAGTTCTTAAGGAATTAATGAGACAAGATGAGACTCGTGAGAATAAGAAGCTTAATCTTTATAAGGAGATGGCTACAAAGATTGAAGGTCTGAATTTAAAGATTGGAGCTAAATCTGGTACAAGCGGTAAGATCTTTGGAAGTGTTACAACCATTCAGATTATCAATGCGCTTAAAGAAGAAGGAATTGATTTGGAGCGCAAGAAAATCAAATTACCAGAAGAGATTAAAGATTTGGGTGAATATGTAGCACAAGTTGAATTACACAAGCAAGTTGTTGCTCAATTGAAATTTGAGGTAATTGCAGACTAGAATTTTTAATTTTTTATAAAAATATATAACCCGTGTAAATCATTTTGCACGGGTTTTTTGTTGAATTAAATATGGATTACAAAGACCTGCGAAAAGATTACAATAAAGGTATTCTGGATTTTGCACAAACAGATGCAAGCCCATTAAATCAACTAAAGAATTGGCTTGAAGAGGCCATTCAAAGTGGTATAGATGATGCGAATGCTATGTCCCTATCCACAGTAAGTCAAGATGGAAGACCTTCCTCTCGATTTGTACTGCTTAAAGAAATTCAGGATCGAGGAATTATATTCTTCACCAATTATCAAAGTCGCAAAGGGCAAGAAATGGATTCCAATCCGTTCATTGCTTTAAATTTCTACTGGAAGGAATTGGAACGTCAAGTAAGGATTGAAGGAAAAGTCGTCAAAACAACTCACGAGGAATCCAAACAATATTTTATTTCTAGACCATTAAGTTCAAGGATTTCAGCCATCGTTTCTCCTCAAAGTCAAACCATTCCTAACAAAAAAATTCTAGAAGATAAAGTGCAATATTATGAGGAGCATACAGAAGAAGTCGAATGTCCCGAACATTGGGGAGGCTATCTTGTCATTCCACAAAGATTTGAATTCTGGCATGGGCGATCGAGTCGATTGCATGATAGATTAGTCTACATTCTCGAAGACGAAAAAGAATGGGTAAAGAGTATATTGGCACCTTAAGTAAGTAGTAAGTATTTAGTTTTAAGTTTTAAGTTAAAATTATTCATAACTCATAGTTCAAAATTTATAGTTCATAAATTATAGTTCATCATTCATAGTTCATCATTCATAGTTCATTTAATTCCTTCCTACCAATTCCAAAAACTCATCTTCGCTAAGAATCTTCACAGTACCGAGTTTGGTGGCCTTGGAAAGTTTAGAACCTGCTTTTTCGCCGACAACGAGAATATTTAATGTGATGCTTACTGCGGACAAAAGTTTGGCGCCATTTTTTTCGGCTAATTGTTCTGCTTCTTTGCGACCCATTCTTGTAAGTGTTCCTGTAAATAAAATGGTTTGTCCTGAAAAAATTGCATTTATGGCAAGTTGTTTAGGTTTATCTATTTCCAATTGTTTGAGATTGACACCAAGGGATTCCATTTCTTTTAACATTTGAATATTTTCATCCTTTGAAAAATATTCAATAATATTTTGTCCAACCACTGGACCAACATCTTTGATAGCTTTGTATTGATCTATAGTCCAGTATTGCAAGTCAGGAACATATTCTAAATGCTCAGCAATGAGTTTGCTTATTTTTTTTCCAAGGTGATGAATACATAGTGCGTGCAGAAATCGGTGAATAGGATTGGTTTTAGCTTTTTCAATGGCTTTTCTGAGATTTTCTGCGGACTTGGTTCCAAGTCCTTCTAATTGGGATATTTGATTATAATCTAATCGATATATATCGGCCATCTTTCTAATCATTCCCAATTCATATAGTCTTTCAATTAATGAAGCGCCAAGACCGTCTATATCCATTGCATTCTTGGATACATGATGAATTAGTTTTTGTATGATCTGTGATGGACATTGTGCATTGGGGCAACGCCAAGCAGATTCATCTTCTTCTCGAATTAATTTGGTTTTACAATCTGGACAATGTGTTGGAAAAATAATTTTGATGGCGTCTTTAGTTCTTTGTTCAGGAAATGATTTGACAATGTATGGAATTACATCTCCAGCTCTTTCTACCAAAACGGTATCCCCAATATAAATATCTTTACTTCTAATAAAATCTTCATTGTGTAGAGATATTGAGCTTACGGTAACTCCTGCTAATTGTACGGGTTCAATCTTGGCAACGGGGGTTATTGCTCCAATTTTTCCAATCTGAAATTCAACATTTAATAAAGTTGATGTTGCTTGTTTGGCTTGAAATTTAAAGGCAACTGCCCAACGTGGATGATGTGAAGTAAACCCACAAATTTCTTGTAGTGCAAGATTGTTAAGTTTGATAACCATTCCGTCCAATTCGTATTCGAAGGAATCTCTTTTGTCGGCCCATGTTGAAATGAATTTAAAAACTTCATCAATATTCTTGCACACTTTATTTTCTTTGGTGGCAACTTTGAAGCCTAATTTATGCAAAGTATCAATGTGTGCAGATTGGGTTTTAAATCCTGCCAACATATCTTTATTATTTTTGTCTGTTGCATATCCCCATTGAAAAATAAATAAATCTAATTTTCTAGCGGCGGTTTCAGCGGGATCTTTCACTCTTAATACACCTGTTGCCGCATTGCGTGGATTAGCTAATAATGCCAATCCATCTTCTTCTCGTGATTGATTAAGTTCTGTAAAAACATCTTTGCGAATTAATGCTTCTCCACGCAATTCTGTTTTTTCAATTCCCAGACTTTTAAAATCAGCAGACAAAGGAAGTGAGCGAATCGTCTTAGCATTAAGAGTGATATCTTCTCCTTTGGTTCCATCTCCTCTCGTTGCTGCGCGAATGAGTTGATTATTCTCGAAGACAACGGAAATACTTCCACCATCGAATTTAGGCTCTACTAAGTATTCTAAATCTTTTTCTGGAGCGATAAAACAAATTTTTCGAATTCTATTGTCAAATTCAATGAGGTCTTCCTTATTATAAGTATTATCCAGGGACAACATTGGATTGAGATGTTCTACATAATCCAAAGAATTAATGAGATCACTGGATACGCGTTGAGTAGGAGAATCCAATCGTTTCCATTCTGGATGTAGGGATTCTGCAGATTCAAGAATTTTGTACAATTGATCGTATTCATAATCGGCAATCTGCGGATCGTTGTCCACATAATATTTGAATTCGTGAAAACGAAGCAGATCAATCAGTTCGTTTAATTCTGATTGAGTAGAAAGGCTAATTTGTTTGAGGAATTTTTTTTGAAGGAGTTTAAATTGCTCAATATTCTGTAGAGATTTTTCCATCATGGATTTAGCTACTTTTCACGAAAGGTAAAATAGCCTATTGATACAAACAAATTTTTGTAAAAAAAGGAAAGAATAATTTTAAGAGCTCTTATTCTTCTGAAGAAAGAATCAGTTCATCGACCAATACGCGTCCACAATGTTCACAAGC
>JBDSHL010000346.1:0-1805 GCA_039918515.1 Saprospiraceae bacterium
TGTTGACACATATATGCTCATTTTTTTGCACACAGTAGTACAAATATTTGTAGCACACAATTCAATAATAAAAGTCCCATCTCTGGTGTAAGTATGAAATGGTTTTTCATCAATAGAACTAGATCCATCTCCAAATTTCCAAACATAAGCATCTGCATTTCTGCAATTATTTATTGTTGTTAATTCTCTTCCTTTAATTACAAAAGAAAATGAATTAACCAACAATGGTGCAACTTCAATGTACTGACTTAAAGTAACTGCATTTGTTCCAAAAGGGCTTGTAACTTTTAAGGTTACATCATATTTACCAGAATTTTTATATTGAATAACTGGATTTTGTTGAGTTGTTGAGGTAGGCGTTCCTCCAGGAAAGGTCCACAACCACATATTTGGAGATCCAATAGATAGATCGGTATAACTTACAGCTCCATTTGGACATGCTAGCTTTGGAGAACCTATAAAATCAGCAATTGGTGGCAAGCCTCCACTACAGATACCAACACAACCAATACTATTGATGTAGGGTATTATTTTATTTTTTGAGGCCATAGACCATATATTAGAATTACTCAAACTGGGTGCCATAATAAATCCTGAACCTCCTCCATCGTGTTCTGCACTAAAATTATGCCCTAGTTCATGTGCTTGAAGGCATCTTAATAAACCACCAGACCCGCCAATGTCAGAACATACATTATATCTAAAACTCCCACAAAGTGACTGAACATTCGCTAGGCCAATGGTACCACCTGAATACTTTTTAGTCCAAGCAGTTGCTACTGCATAACTTGCTCCTCCGTAACCACCTCCATTAGCCCAATTTTGATGCATAACAAGATGTTCTTCAATGTTGTTGATTCCATTCCAAGGATCAGATGATGATGTTGTGGCAACAAAAATTGTTGAAACACTAAATTCTACAACGATATTAAATTCATCGTCGTAGTTGGTTTGAACATTATTCAGAACTCCAATTACGAAAGCTTCTGAATTCGCAACACTACCTTGATAATCATATATGGTCTTGTCACAAGCAATGGCAATATCCACAATAATACAACTTACTTTTACATTCATTTCTTGAATGATATTGTTTTGTTCTTTTAGGATCTTTGTTTGGAAAATTTCTTCAGAACCGCATTTCAATCCAGTAATGGGAACTACATCTTTTTCGTTATAAACAATGAATTCGTCATAAGATGCTTCAGGAATATAATATCTTAATGGCTCAATAAAAGTTCTAATTCCATCCATTTCAATAAATCCATATATAAATCCATCTGCAATGGTTAGACATGATAATCCTGGTTGACTTGAATTGGGAATTACCTTGTAAGTTTTAATATCAGGTATGCCTTTGCTTTGAATAATTTTATTCTCCCACCCAATGCTGACATAAAAATCATTCTTGAATATATTAAAGGCAGTTAATGTAAGATCCCACTTAACGCCTTTCGAATTAATCTTAAGATGAGAAACGCTAGATCTTGTATTCAATGCAGTGCGAATACCGTTTATATCAAGTTGTAATAATTGATAAGTCTTGAATTTAGAATCCAATAAAGATGTGGAATATGTTGCAATAGGAATGCCAATAAATTCCTGTGCAAAAACACTTTTTCCGTAAATTACCAAAAACAATATGAGAATTTTTATGTTCAAATTTTTCCTTATTTAAATAATTTGAAAAATGAATAATTTGCTAAATATATGACAAAAATTATAAATAATCCAAGAAGACCTTGAATTACTTGAATTTATAGCAAACCGAATATATTCTGACTTGAGTCTAGAAATAGATATTT
>JBDSHL010000347.1:0-2651 GCA_039918515.1 Saprospiraceae bacterium
TAGTGAAAGTCAAAAGGCCAATAAAGACTGGTGCTCCCGGAGAATTTTTACCGCAAACATGGTCACCCCCATGGTAAGGATAAAAATTCGAGGAAGTGCTAGGATTTGCAGGCACTTTGGCTTGTAATAGAAAATCTAATGCATAAAGCGGGTTTAAATACAAAGTTAACTAGTTTTAGTAATTGTAGTATTGATTTTTGTTGTTGGTAATGTCAGTGGAATATTTTTAGATAATTGTTAGTCAAATTTGGTATAAACTAAATCCTAACTACTCAGCCATGTGTGAATAATTATCATTCATTGAAACCTATAAAAAATGCCAAAAGATAGCAAAATTACTATGATAAATTACCTTTTACCCTCAAAAATTAGAGCATTTTAGCTCAATTCATTAACCTGAATTCACTGGGTATCGAATCTTATTTCTTTAGGAGCATTTTTTCGATTAGGGCCGACATCATTTTTATGACAAAATGCTTCCTAATTGGCTAACATTAAATAATTTTAGTTAAATATGGAATATTGGATAAGATATTTCAATTTAAAGACGTTCACATCATATTGTAAAACTAAAACCAGCTTTATGAAAACCATTTTTATTGCAATTTTTACGCTTGCCTTTAAACATTTATTTTCTCAAAACCTTAATTTTAGTCGTACCTATCCTTCCAATTCATATGCAGATGCCAGATATTTTGCTAATTCTAATGATAACGGATTTGTGATGACAGGTTTAGATAAAAATCATGAAGATTCAACAGGAGACATGTATGCTATGAAGGTCAATGCTTTCGGAGGTGTAATATGGAAGAAGTATTACGGATATCCTAAGGAGGATGGAGGTAATTTCATTCTTAAGTCAAATAACGGTGGATATCTAATTGTAGGACATAGCAATAATACCCCTGATAATGAATGTGATGGTTACCTTGTAAAAATTAATGAGGAAGGTGAAAAAATATGGGATTTATTTCTTGGAACATCCTTAGATGATGTTTGTCAAGGTGGTGTTCAAGCTCAAGATGGAAGCTATTATGTAACTGGTAGATATGAAGAACAAAACGGTAGTCACAAATTTGATTTACTCCTAGCAAATATTTCAAGCGATGGTAAATTAAATTGGTTAAAGAATATACCTAGTGAATTATCATTAGAAGGATTCCGCCTTGCTTTGGGTACAGATCAGTCGATCCTTATAACAGGATTTGGCGTTAATGAAAAAACCAATAACGAAGATATTTTCGCACAAAAAACTGATTTAAATGGGAATTTTATTTGGCAAAAGACTTGGGATGAAAAGTTAAATGAACGTGCTTTTTTTGTAATTCCATCGGATGAAGGATCTTATATTATAGGTGGTGCTGCTTTTGAAGATCGATATGCAAAAAAAGGATCCTATGGAATCTTGAGAAAATTGGATAAAAATGGAAATGTATTAACTGAATTTAAAAGTTTCAATTCAACCTTTAATAAGACAATATTTCTTGATGCTCACCTTTATGGTACGAATCAAATGATAGTTGTTGGAGCGCAATCAGAGAATGAAAATCCATGTATAATTTCATTCGATATGTCATTGAATCCACTTAATTTCAAAGCATTTGAATCAATTGGCAACACACGACCGAATGCCATTCTGCCAATTAATCTAAATGAATTTATTTTAACAGGAAAAATAGACATAAATTCTACCTTGAATATTTGGTTGGGACGAATCAAATGGAATGAAAATCTTAGTTTGAAATCTGACGACCCAAATAAATCACAACTAGTTTCGTTTCCAAATCCATGGAATGATAGTTATTATATTTATGTTGATAATGCCGAAGAAAAAAATTTGGAAATTTACAATAACTCAGGAAAGCTAATAAAGACGATTACGTTTAATGAAAATGATATTTTTATTTATAAAAGAGATCTAAAAATAGCAGGCGAGTACTTTTTTAATATCAAATTAAAAAATGGGAAGGTAATCCATAATGGTAGATTTATTATGGAATAAATGATTAAAAAAGTTATGGCTTTTAATTCAAACTATTCTAATCTTAATTAAGTAAATAAGTTAATTCAGTTAATGTTCATTTTAAAATTCTTTACTGAGTATATTTCATAAGCAATAGAATTGGTGGTGAAATCTATCTTGAACTCTTATTTTGCGTTCATTATTTTATTATATTAAAATAATATGATAAGAAATAGGAATTTTGAGACGTTGTCATTAGCTGTCTGAATCCAATTTTGTAATTTTATTGTCGTTAAGTTAATAACTTGAATTATATTGTATGAGCTTACTAGCTAAGAATAAATTGTATCGTTATTTGTCTAGAGTAAGATCAAGAAGAATCGCAAAAAACATTTGCCAATTAATTCCTGCACGAAGCAAAATTCTGGATTTTGGATGTGGGAATATGTACACGGCAATTGAATTGAAGAAAATTGATCCGAGTTTGGATATTACTGGAATAGATGTTATAGAAGATCAGAATTTAGATATACAGTCTCAGCATCTTAACAATGTAAAATTTAGTCTAACATATCCATTAAGAATTAATGCTGAGGATAGTAGTTATGATATAGCCTTAGCTATTGCATCCCTTCATCATACGAGTGATCCAGAAAAAATGTTGAAAAAATTACTAAATACTATTAAC
>JBDSHL010000348.1:0-2171 GCA_039918515.1 Saprospiraceae bacterium
GCCGCTTTAACTCATGGGGCAGATGAAGTGGATCTTGTAAGGTCGGGACTTGAAGAAACCATGGTATCATCCTTTCAACAAATATGGAAAATTTATAGCTCAAGACCAGAAGTTGAAACGTTGAGAAACGCTGCATTTATTGTAGCTTTAGAAAAGATTTCCAATGATTATGCAAATCTTGGAATTTTCCCTTAAGGTACTATCAATTTTCATTTATAATTCGTTGGTTATCAAAGGAAGAATGTTAATTATTTCTTAATTCGCATTAGTTTGCAGAATATTATTCTTTTTGATTGTTCTATTGGCCAGTTTTAGTTACTAATTATTTTAAAACCCAAATAAGATGCAAGATCGTTTAGATAAAATAGATATTAAGATATTAAATATCCTCCAAGTAAATAGTAAAATAACCAATTTGGAGTTATCAAGAAAAATTGGTTTATCTCCAGCACCAACTTTAGAGAGAGTGAAGAAGTTAGAGCAACTTGGCGTCATTGAAAGTTACCACGCTAAAGTTAATCCTTTAAAAGTGGACCTTTCTATCAGTACTTTTGTATTGGTTAATGTAGCATGGCATAAGCCTAAGGCGTTAGAAAGTTTTATAGAGAAAGTAAAAATAATTCCAGAAGTTATTGAATGCTTTGTTATTACAGGAGACGCAGATATACTGATGAAAGTGGTATGTAAGGATATACACGCATATGAAAGACTTTTATTCAAAAAATTATCTCAAATCGAAGAGGTAGAAAGATTAAAGACTTTAATGAATTTGTCTACCATCAAGAAAAATACAATACTTCCTATAGATCCAACTCAAATTAAAGATTTACAAAACTAATATTCTTTTCGTTATTTCCAAATGGCCTATACCAAATCATTGCTTTGGGAAATAAAATCAAAAGAACATGTAGTGTCTTATTTATTTGGCAGTATTCACATTGGCGGATTTGCATTGAGCAAGTTAAAATCTTCTATAACTCCTTATATACAATCTTGTGATTCTTGCGCTACTGAGATAAATATTAAGGAAGCAACATTATTAGATTTATCTGATTATCAATTATTAATGAGCAATGTTGATCCAAGACATTATATCAGTATCAAAAAATGGGAAAAACTCCACCAAAATCTATTGACCAAGTTTGATTTTGATCTGCATTCCGTACAACATTTCAAACCTTTAATCATCCTTAATTTATTGGTGCAAAAACTTTATGTAAATTCAAATGAACCCATTCTCGATGAATGGATTTGGGAATATTCTTTTTCCATAAATAAAAATATGCAAGGCTTAGAAACGGTTCAGGATCATTATGATACCTTAAATAAAATTGACCTTAAAGAGCAATACAGAATATTTTACAAATCTTTATCTAATAATACTCAATTTAGAAAAAAATTTGCGAAGTTATTCGAATTTTATAAAAAACAAGACATTCGCTATTTATATAAACAAGCCAAAAGAAGTTCAGGCAAAGCCAAACATTTATTACTTACAGATAGAAATGAAAAAATGACCAATGTTCTAGAAAGCTTGCTACAAAAGGGGAGTGTTTTTGCTGCAGTTGGGGCGGCTCATCTTTATGGTAAAAATGGCATGCTCAATTTGATTAAATCTAAATCTTACAAAATTAAACCCATGGACTTAAACATTTTGTAAGTTGGACTGGTTTACATATTGAAATTTTTAATTAACACATGAGAATATTATTCGTCACCATTTTTGTTTCATTGTTCTCCTTTTGTTCTGCGCAGAGAACCTATACAATGAATGGTTACCTCACTGAGAAAGGCTCAGGAGAATCTCTAATTGGTGCAAATATTTATGTGCAATCAAATACTAATATAGGAACAGTATCTAATAATTATGGATTTTATTCCATAACTTTAATTGAAGGCGAATATGATTTTGTGTTTTCCTATACTGGTTACAAAGATGTAATTAAGCATGTAATTTTAAATGCCAACTTAAGCAATAATATAAGCTTAGGTTCAGGGCTTCTGCTTGATGAAGTTGTTATTACTTCTGAAGAGTTAAAAAAGAATGTTCAATCTACAGAGATGGGAACACAAATAATGAATGTCGAGACTATAAAAAAATTGCCATCCTTATTTGGTGAAATTGACATCTTGAAATCTCTTCAATTAATGCCTGGCGTTTCTTCCGCTAC
>JBDSHL010000349.1:0-1668 GCA_039918515.1 Saprospiraceae bacterium
AATAAGCGAGACGAGTTCAGTCTTCCATCTTTTGTAATCCTGATAACATTTATAGTTTTTATAAGAATTTCTATGCAATGAGGCTAGCCGATATTCTATTTCTCAATATAAATGGTGAATTAGGATAATAGAATTATTTTTTATTGTATATAAGAATTAACATTTTATAGTATATACACATTGAACAAATTACAATAGTTATTAAAATTTATGTTTCTACAATTGAAAAAGTATCGAAACTAATTTGCACTATTGCAGTACGAAGCAAAATTAAATTAGATAAAACGATTTAAAGTAGTTCTTAATACTGTTGAGACAAATATAATCCTAAATGAGGAAATAACTTTTCTATGATATGATCAAAGCAATACTTACCATTTCAATGTCAATATCTTGATAATCCTAATATTTCTTGAAGATGAAAAACAATAGATCAAATAAATTACATCAACACTTTACTACTATTTTCTATTAAAAATTAAATTATCACTATACCCTAGTAATACTATAAACCAAATTTACAAAACTTAAAATGAAAAGATGAAAAATTATCTATTATTCAAAAAGTTAATCTCCTTATTTGTTTTGTTTGCCTTGTTGATGCTTGGCACAACAAAAACACAAGCAAGTACTTATTTAAATGAATTTGAAATAAGTGTTGTCGCCTATGATGGTGCTAAAGTAGTCTTTACGGCGAACGTTACCCATTCAATACCTTCAGCAATAGAAGGTTCGCATGAAGAATCAGATATTCCCAATGATGGTTTAACACATTTTGACCACATTGGCGCAGCAAGTAATGGATTGGTATTAAATAATGAATACCGTCTTTTGGTTATGAATAATTCTTCATTAACATTACCTCCTTGTCCAATAGTCAATCTCAACACCTTAGAAACTTTTTGCACTATTCAGGCGGCCATTGCTGCTCCAAATACACTAGACGGGCATACCATTTCAGTTCCTGCTGGAACTTATACGGAAAACATTACTGTGTATAAAGCAATCAAGTTACAAGGACCAAATGTAGGCATTCCTGGTATTGGCGTTCGTGGAGCAGAAGCAAAACTATTAAATTGTAATATTGATGTTACCGCATCAGGAATGGTAATTATTGATGGATTTCATATCTACCAGACAGATGCTAATGCCGATGTAATACTTATAAATGGAGGCACTCCTGCCAATATTCAAAATAATAGAATTGAACGATTCGGAGTTGTTGCTGGTCAAATAGTCAGAGCTATAACAACTGCTTCAGGTGCCGCACTTAAAACAATACAAAACAATTTATTTACTGGAGATCTTTCTGGTGGAGTTTTTAGCGGACATAAAACATGGAATAACGGAATTTATATAAATGGTGCAGGAAGTTCAGTAAGTATTCTAAATAATACGCTTGAAAATTGCAGAACTGCCATCAGCCTTGATGATTTCAATAACGGAATAGTAGTTGCTGGAAATACACTTGATCATTGTGGTACTTTTATGGGTTTTGGCGGAACTGTTCCCACTAACGGACAATATATTCTTGGATCGAATAATTTTAAAAATCCGCAGGATGCCATTATTAATCTTTCAAATGTCAATATAGCTTTTCGTTTAGATATTACTTCTTCATCTTTTAATGGAGTTGTATTTAGTTCATTGCCTGTTGCTACTTTATTT
>JBDSHL010000350.1:0-2602 GCA_039918515.1 Saprospiraceae bacterium
CTTCTATTTCAAATCTTAAAGATGGGTATTACAAAGTTAAAATAACGGATTGCAGAGGTTGCGTGCATTTCGATTCAATTCGATTAAGACAACCCGATACCATTCGAGTTCAAATAATTCCTGGCTCAACTTATGATGTTAGTTGTCCGGGAAAAAAAGATGGAAGAATAACTTTAGGGTGGAATGGTGGAGCGGGTGGTAAAGGAAGATTTAATTGGAGTCCTATTAATAGTAAAGATTCCTTGCTGACTGATTTAAGCGCTGGAAAATATTCCGTAACAGTTACGGATAATAATAATTGTACAGGAGAAACAAGTGTAACGATTCAAGAACCACCACCCTTAAGTTTCATCCTGTCTCCTTTGGATACTCCTAAATGCACTGAAGATCAAATTGATTTTTCAGTGGAACAAATATTCGGAGGTTTAGGTCCATTATATCGTTTTACCGTTGATGATGGCGCTCCTAATTCAGTCGGTGATATCGTTCCTTTGTTTTCAGGTTCCTACAAAATAACGGTCTATGATCGCAACGGATGCACCATTGATACCATCATTAATATACCCAATCCCTTAAACGATTTAAGCATAGAATTTGGACAAGATGAAGATACGATTCAACTAGGTGATAGCATTAGATTAATTGGTGTTATTAATTCTCAAGCACCAATAAGTACTTATCTATGGGATCCTGTAAGTTATGTTTCCACTCCCAATTCCAATGATAGCTACGTGAGGCCAGGACAAACTACTGTCTTTATGTTAACCGTGACCGACGAAAACGGATGTATCGCTTCCGATAAAATAAATATTATCGTGGAGAGTGTTCGGCACTTTTATGGTCCAAATGTAATTTCTGCGAATGGTGATCAGGTTAATGATTTCTTAGATTTTTATGCAGGCCCTGATGTTCTACAAGTTGATCTCGTAGAAGTTTTTGATAGGTGGGGAGGTAGAATTTATAGTATTGAAAAACCTGCAATAAATGGTAATACGGTAAGAACCTGGAATGGACAAGCCAAAGGTGATTTTGTAATGCCTGGAGTTTATGTCTATTTGGCAAAAGTTACATTCAGAGATGGTTCTATAGTGGTGTATCGAGGGGATATCACCGTTGTAAGATAGAATGTTAATGTAAAAATATTTAGAAACAAATAGGTTTATAAATAGCAAGCTTTATCTCATAAGAAAAAAACTTCCTCTGTTCTTATAGGTACTGTTCTTGCATTCATATTCGATACGATAATAAAAAGTACCTGGATTTAACAATTTAGATTTGTAAGTTCCATCCCATTTCGCCAATGGATCATTAGTGCTAAAAATTAAAGAACCGTTCCTGTCTAGAATATCGAAATAATTTAATTTCGTAATAAGATAAGGGTTACTTATAAAATATTCTTCATTTAAGTTATCTCCATTGGGTGTAAAAGCTGTCGGCAATGAAATCTTTTCACATTGCAATTTATCCTTGTCCACTACTCTGATTAATACACTGTCGTTAATTCTACAATTTCCCAGATTGAAAAATGTACTATATTTAGTATCAATGATCGGACTTGCAATTGGATTTAATATATTGGAATTGTTCAGAGTAGAACTTGGACTCCAATTTACACCACTTGGGCAATTACTTACAGCGCGCAATTGAACTTGGTCTCCAAGAAAAATAATCGTATCTTGAGTAATAATTTTTTGTTGCGGAATAAAATATTTGCGAATTTCATCTTTCTTAAATCCATAATTTGCAAATAATATTCTATCCAATCTTCCCCTTAATGCTGTAAGATTATTAAATTGACAATCCGAAGAATTAAAAGTCAAAGGAACTCCATTATCCAATCTTAATCTATCTGAAGCAAAAACGTTAGCCGCTTCTTGCCCATTGATATAAATTCTTATATCTCCTCCAATAATCGAAAGACATACATTTTGCCAACAACTTTTTGCATCTGCTTTGGCAAAAAGTATATAAGATTCGTCATTTCCTTCCTTGAGAAAGATGGTGAAAATTGAATCTTTGGTTCTATAACTTATATCTATCGTAGTGTCCGAGTTGCACTTTAAGGACTTGGATAAAAGGTCTACTTCTCCAACAACATTTTCAATGAGTACATCAAAACAAATGGTGAAGTCAAGTTTGAAAAGGCTATCTATATTCAATGGAAGCTCCAATGAATTAGAATTCATGATTATTGCCTCATTATCTACGCCACAATCGCATTGAGCCAGTACACTATTGGAAATATTGCCCAAATTGCCATTTATATCTTTGGTTCCGCAACCATTAAAATCATAGATCGATACAAATTTGGCCTGAGAAGCCAAATTCAAACTGAAAACCGATAGAACAAACAAAACAATCCCTATTCGCAACATATTCGCAAAGTTAACCTAAACCCGAATTATTCATTAGCCTTTCTATTACAAGCCAAAATGCCTTCAAATTTCTGACACTTCCTCAAATTTTTATCCTCACCATGGGGTTAACCATGATTGCGGTAAAAATTCTCCGGCCGGGTCCAGCCGAATGGCAGGGGAGCACCAGCATTTATTGGCCTTTTGACTTTCATCACAAAACGCTAATGCATAAATCGGGTTAAACA
>JBDSHL010000351.1:0-7115 GCA_039918515.1 Saprospiraceae bacterium
TAGATTTTGGATAAATTTCAATGGCAAGAGGAATTAAAAAATTCAAGGTTTGCTCATTTGCTTTGGTGAGAATTTGAGCATCTATATGAGCATTTAATTTGTAAGACTCTTCAATGGAAAATCCATCTTTCAAACTTGATTGCACTACCTCATTAACCAATCAATCGATTTCAGAAATCGGAATGTGAATTGGAATATTAATACTTGATAATGGAATAATGGGCATTGATATGGAATTGATTTGAGATTGAATAGGAATCATCTTCTTGCTGCATTGGATACATAGTGAACAAAGTATTAATAGCTTTAAAGTTAATTTCATTTCAATTTTGAGTCTGCTTTTATTCATTTTATTTAAGAAAATCTTAAAGATCCAATTGTGCAGGACTGTAAGCAATTGATTTAAGTACTTTCCCGTCTTCTTTTCTATAGACTAAAAATTTATCGCCTTTAGGTCTTATTTCGGAAATTGTGTTTTTTTCTTCTAAATACTTTTTCTGTGTTAATTCAGCCTCCTCCAGTGTTGAACAAGCTTTACTCATATTAGAACGTTGCACTTCATCAAATAATTGCTTAAATTTTTCTCCCAAACCAAATTCTAATATAGCGCCTGACAATACATATTGCAGATCACAAAAGGCATCTGCTACTTCTTTCAAATCGTTATTTTCAATCGCTTCTTTTAATTCGTTTAATTCTTCTTGCAACAAGGAAATACGAAGTCCGCATCTTATCTCAGATGGAAATTGAGGTTGAGCTAAGACTGGCATTTCAAATAGTCTATGAAAATCAGCTACATGATTTAGTGCTGTGGGTTCTTGAAATTTATTCATTCTTCTTTATTGATTTCTTTATTTTTTTTGAAAAAACTAAAATGAGTCTGTCCATAGCTTCTCACTTGCCAGAAGAATTCATGTTCTTCATATCTATAATGTGAATTATGCTCTATTACCAACAATCCATCTTCTGAAAGCATATCCTGATCAAATATTCTATCAGGTATTTCTTCAATTTTTGGAAGTTCATAAGGTGGACCAACAAAAATATAATCATATTGTGTTCTACAATTATTAATGTACATGAGATAGTCAGAATGTATTATCTTAATCCTATCTTGAATTTTCCAAACTTCTGCTTTTTCTAATACAAATTGAACTGCTGGTTTGAATTTATCTACATAAGTAGTATCCTTGCAATCCCGTGAAATCATTTCATAACAATGTGCACCAGTTCCTCCAAATAAGTCAAGCATTTTTGTCTCTTCAAAATCTAATATATTGGTTAGAATATTAAACAAGGCTGTTCTTGAAAAATCAGTTGTAGGTCTGGTTGGCCAGTTATCCGCCGGTGGATAAAAAGTTCTTCCTTTGAGTGAGCCTCCACTTATTCTCATGTTGTCAATTCATCCGTATTCGACAATGGATTAGAATCATCGCTAAAAACTTTTCTAAAGTAATTTGCAAACAATTGAAATACTCCCATTTTTTGATTTGCCTGACCTAAGAGTATGAGTATATCTTTCTCAAAATCTAAATTTCTATCGCGGTATAATTGATTAACAAAATACAAAATTTCTTCAGCACTTGAACATTTATAAATATGGAAGAATACTATTTCATGCTTTAAACGAATAAACACTACAACGTAATTTTCTATTAGGACGAGAAAAGTATTATTGACATCAAAGGATTCGTATTGACTAGTAATTTTATTTACTTTACTAAAGACATGGTCGCCATTTAAAAATTGATCCGTTAGTGATGATCTCTGAACATAAGAAATTATTCGATCCGATCCTTCTAAGTACTTATTGATTATTATTTCGTTTGGATAAATTGGGAAGAAATCTTCTATCTCCGAATTATTCTTAGGATTAAGTCTAAATTTATCAGAAATACTAAGATAATTTTTAGGAATGAGTGAATCTGTATATTTATACTCCGAAATATGCTCTAGGATAAAAGGCTTAGAAGTTTGCGCAATAAAGACTTGATTATTGGTTAATATCCCAATCATAGGAGAGCAATTTAAAGCTTCTGATTAATTTTACGCAAATTAAGCTAATTTTGAACATATCATGTCAATAAAAATACTTGGAATCGAATCTTCCTGCGATGATAGTTCTATGGCTATATTAGAAAATGGTCATATCCTTACTAACCTTACGTATACCCAGAAAATTCATGAAAAATATGGTGGTGTAGTTCCAGAGTGGGCCTCAAGAAAACATATGGAGGCCATAATACCTTTATTAAATGAGACCTTGGAAGCCGCTTCTGTTCGACTAGAGGATCTAAATGCCATAGCCGTAACTCAAGGACCTGGACTTATGGGATCGCTTATGGTCGGTATTGGATTTGCTAAGGGCCTTAGTTTGGGCTTGAACATCCCTTTGATCGCGGTTAATCATCTCGAAGCTCATATAACCTCATTGATGATTGATGACCCAAAGCCTGAATTTCCCTTCCTCTGCCTTACCATTTCAGGTGGACACACTCAACTGGTCCTAGTTTATGACATTGGCCAAATGGAATTATTAGGCACTACAATAGATGATGCTGCGGGCGAAGCTTTTGACAAAATTGGCAAGCATTTAGGGCTTCCTTTTCCGGGTGGCCCCTATTTAGATAAATTAGCTAGGACTGGTAAGCCTATTTATAAGTTTCCAATAACAAAACTAGACAATTATAATTATAGTTTTTCGGGAATTAAAACATCAGTGCTTTATTTTTTAAGGAAAAAACTTGCCGAAAATCCTAACTTTATCCAAGAAAATTTAGAAGATCTATGCGCTTCTGTTCAACATACTATTATTGAAATACTTTGCATTCAACTCATTGAAGTCTCTAAGAAATATAAGATAAAAAATATCGGCATTGCAGGTGGAGTTTCTGCGAATTCCGGCTTAAGAAATAAACTTCAGGAATTGCAAATGGAATATGGATGGAATGTCTATTTTCCTCAATTTCAATATTGTACCGATAATGCTGCTATGATTGCTATGGTAGCCTATTTCAAATTTATAAAAAATGAATTTTCAAAAGATAACTTTGAAGCCATGGCGAGGTATCCATTAGTTAATCTTTAAGAAATATTTAATGATTCAAAATGAAATTATTATTTTTATATTAGAGCTTCTGTAAGTTTATTGGCAAATAAAATATGGATTAAATAAAAATACAATATGGAATCTAAAAAAGTAATAGGTGTTGGTGGAATTTTTTTCAAATGCAAAAATCCAGATCAAGTAAAGGAATGGTATAAGACCCATCTCGGATTCAATACAGATAAATATGGAACCAACTTTGAATGGAAGCAAGCAGATGATTCCAATAAAAAAGGATTCACTCAATGGAGTCCATTTTCAGATAAAACGCATTATTTTGAACCTTCAACCAAGGACTTCATGATTAATTTCAGAGTTGAAGATCTTGAGAATTTAGTTCTGCTTCTTAAATCAGAAGGTGTTCAAGTCCTTGATTCTATAGAAAAATTTGAGTATGGAAATTTCGTCCACATTCTTGATCTCGAAGGCAATAAAATAGAACTTTGGGAACCGAATGACCTTGAATATGACAAGTTGGTAGAAGGGAGAACGAAGTAGCTTAGTTAAAGGAGTAACATATGATATGTCGGTTAAATCTGGATCATACGAACCAAATTATTCATTCGTAGACCCACATTCTAAAATAGAATTTTGTTGCGAAAGTCTATTGCATAAAGCTGATTAAAATTGCTTTAATCATCAGAATATAATAAATTTCTAAATGAATTAAATTAAGTTCTACTTAAATTCTATAACGGTCGTTCCCAGACCACCTTCTTCTTCTGGGTGCTTGAATTCCTTTACGAAGTTTAATCCCTTCAGAACTTTTGCAAGATTGCGCTTCAGAATACCATTCCCAATTCCATGCACAACATAAACTCGACTGACATTAGCCAGCAAGGCTTTATCTATATAAACATCGATTTTCTCTTGTGCTTCCTGCAATCTCATTCCCCTAATATCCAAGACCGTGTTGAATGATTCACCATTTCTTTCGACATTAGAATTGATCGATCTCTTAGCTTTTATTTCAATCGCTGAATCTAATCTCAGTAATTCGTCAGGCTTCATATTGAAAGTCATATTCTCTGTCTCTACATACAACCTCCCCTTCTCAATTTTAGTAACTTTGCCTATCATTCCACTGAAAATCAATTTTACAGCATCTCCCTCCATAATATCTTGAGATCGATTAGGAGCTGATAATTTATGAAGCTGATGATTCATTTCAACAAACTCATCTGCGGCTTGATCCAATTCAGCTTTTTTCTTTTCTGATTTCTTGGTTAAATCCTCAATATTTTTTTGGGCTCGCAACTCTTTCAAATATTGATCCAGTTCTTTTTGTTTAATCGAATTTCCTTGAATTTCAAATTGCTTTTGTTCGAGTCGCAATTTTAATTTTTTATACTCAAACTGTTTTGACATTTGTGAATAGGATTGAATCAATTTATCCAATTCAATTCTTTTCAATTTGTATTCATCAATTTCAGACTTCAATTGATTTATTTCTTTATCTAGGGAAGATAATAAGTTTTCAAAATTTACAGTCTGATCCCCTGCCTTCTTTTTTGCATAGTCAAGTAAATGAGCTGGCAAATTATTTTTCTGAGCGATTTCTAATGCATAAGATCCTCCAGGTCGTCCTACGACTAATTTATAAGTAGGCGCTAAATTCTTTTCATCAAAAATCATTGCAGCATTAATTAATCCATCGTTTTTGTGTGCAAATATTTTCAAATTTGAATAATGCGTATTAATCATTCCAAAAACTTTTTTTGTATTTAGTGAATGTAGAACCGATTCTGCAATCGCTCCTCCTATTTGTGGTTCAGTACCACTTCCAAATTCATCAATAAGGACAAGCGTATCAGAATCACTATTTAAATCAAAATCTCTCATGTTCTTCAATTTGGCGCTATAAGTACTTAGCTCATCTTCCATGGATTGATGATCACCAATTTCTGCAAAAAATTTCTTAAACACTCTAAATACAGAACTCTTTTCCACTGGTACCAATAGTCCAGCTTGAACCATTAATTGCAACAATCCAAATGTTTTTAAAATAATGGATTTTCCTCCAGCATTTGGACCCGAGATTAGGATGATACGATTCTTGTCATTTAAATAAAAAGAACAGGGAACAACCGCTTTATTTTGCTCTTTTAATTTCAGATATAATAAAGGGTGATAGGCCTTTTGTAAATGGAGGTTTCTCTCTTCACTAATTTGAGGACGCAAGCCTTGAATACTAGCTCCGAATTTTGCTTTTGCCAGTAACTCGTCCCAATGAATCAATAAGGTATAGGACTCTTCCAGCTCTTCAGAAAATGGACGAATATATTGGCATAAGTCCTTAAGAATTTTCTGGATTTCTTTCCTTTCATCAGATTCAAGATCAAATAGATCATTGTTTAATTCTACAATCTCACGAGGTTCCAAAAAAACTGTTCGTCCCCCTTCAGATTCATCATGTATAATTCCTTCAACATTTCTTCTATGCTCTGATAAAACACGTAAAACCAATCTTCCATTTCTTATACTTTCTTCTCCTTCAGCAAGAACCCCTTTCAATTTAAGTTGGCTTACTATTTTCTTAAAACTGCGATAAATTTCTCCGTGCTTGCTCCTAATTTTTTTGCGAATAATGCTTAAGTCTTCAGAAGCATCATCAAATATTCCTCTATCCTTGCTAATTATTTTAGAAATTTTTGAATTAACAAAAGGTAGATTTTCAATTTTAATTAAGTCAGCCCTTAATAAAAATACTGCTGCTAAAGGCTGCGCAATTATCGCAGACTTTATTTCTTCGACATTCGAAAGAATATCTTTAATACTTAATATAGAATCTATTGAAAGGACACTGTTTTCAATACGAAGTGATTTTACATCATCAAGGATATTTGAATATTCAATAAATTCTAGCTTACATTGCCTATTGATAAAAGAAAATTGATCGACCAGATCAAGTTTTAAATTAATTTCATTTAAATCACAACCAACCACTGTTGAAAGAATATTCTCTTTAGCGTCGATGCCAATAGCATAATCAGATATTCGATTTAAAATATCATCAAAATCTAGATCATCTAGCAAAGATTTTGGAAGTAGATCAATTTGGCTTTTCCTCGTCGTTCTTTGCATTCTTTATTTGCTGTTCTTTAAGTCCTTTTTTTAAATCCTTCAGAGAATTGAATTCTTTCCGATAACTTACTCCAGTTCCAACTCTACGCCTCACACCATCAATTCCATCAACTCCTCTATAATAAATTTTCATTTTCAAGCCGGCAACAGGGGTATTCCATTCTATTATACTTTCTGGATTGAAATAACTGTTATTCGGATTAATGGCAGAACTATTCCCATAGTTTCCCCCGAAACTAAAAGATAACTGATCATTCAATAACCTTTGCTTCAGATTTACTGCTAATTCACTAGCATTTGTTTGTTGTGTACCGTATACTGTTTTATTCGCATCATAATTAACATTGAAATCCACCCCTGAAATAAAATCAACTTTTCCAAAGGCTTCTGACAAAAGATTTGAAACAAATATCGAAACCTGGTTGGATAAAAATTCACTAATAGTATTAATTCCTGTACTTCGAACACTAGAAAGTAAACCAATATTTGAACTCGTTCCAATAAATGTTCTAAACAAGATAAGCGTTGCTACCTGTTGATTCATTTGTTCTGGATTCTGTTCAAGATATCTTAACTTGGGTTCCAGTAGATTCCTAAGCCCTCCACTAATGTCTGGAAAGCTTAATTTGAAATTTATATCTGGCTTCAATAATGAACCCCGCATATTCATTGTTAGATCAACTCTAGTGCGCTCTTTAACTCTTTCATCAGTTATAGATAATTCATCGAGTAATGGTGCTGGACTAATATTTAATCCTTCATAAGTAGCATTCACATTAATATCTGCATTCAAAGGATCACCTGTCCATATAATTCTTCCACCTTTCTTTAATTTAAAGGGTTTATTTACGAAATTTAACAAAGTAAATAAATATTGTCCAGAGCTAATCTGATAATATCCGTTTATAGTAAATGTGTTATCACG
>JBDSHL010000352.1:0-2595 GCA_039918515.1 Saprospiraceae bacterium
TTATAAAATAGTCTTGAAAAAGTACTTTTATAGCTTAAAATTTAACCTTTTTTTCGTATCTTCGCCGAACATTACAAAATTTTATGACACAAAATGAAAACGATTACAGCGCCAGTAGTATTCAGGCGCTCGAAGGATTAGAAGCTGTACGCCGTAGACCTGGTATGTATATTGGAAGTACAGACACAAAAGGTCTTCATCATCTAGTCTGGGAGGTAATAGATAATTCAATAGACGAGCACCTTGCAGGACATTGTACCGTCATTAGAGTCAAGATACTAAAAGATAATTCAGTTCAGGTAGAGGATGATGGTAGAGGTATTCCTGTTGATATACATCCTAAACTTAAGAAGTCCGCCCTTGAAGTGGTAATGACCATTTTACACGCTGGTGGTAAATTCGATAAAGATAGCTATAAAGTATCTGGAGGTCTCCATGGTGTTGGAGTCTCCTGTGTAAATGCTTTATCTCAATATTTAAGAGTTGAAGTCTCAAGAGATGGCAAAAAGTATGCTCAGGAATATCAGAGAGGCAAACCATTTGCTGATGTAGTTCAAATTGGAACAACGGATGAGAGGGGAACAATGGTTGTTTTTAAACCTGATTCTGAAATATTTGAAACCTTGGAATACAATTATGATATTCTCTCTCATCGATTAAGAGAGCTTTCCTATCTCAATAGTGGATTAAATATCTATCTATCAGACGAACGTGAAGAGGCTGAAGGAAGATCTGACCATTTCTATTCAGTAGGTGGTTTACTGGAATTTGCCCGTTATCTGGATCTGTCAAGAACTCCCTTAATTGAAAATCCAATTTATGTTAAAGGTAAAGAAGAAGATGTTGAAGTTGAAGTAGCACTTCAATACAATACTGGATATCAGGAGAATGTATTTTCTTATGTCAATAATATAAATACCCGAGATGGTGGTACTCACGTAAGCGGATTTAGAAGAGCTCTCGCAAGAACATTTAAACAGTATGGAGACGAAAAAGGCCTTTTCTCCAAGTTAAAAATAGAAATATCTGGTGATGACTTCAGAGAAGGATTAACAGGAATTATCTCCGTAAAAGTTCAAGAACCTCAATTTAAAGGACAAACCAAAGGTGAACTTGGCAATTCTGAAGTTGTAGGAATCGTGAGCCGTATTGTAGGTGAAGCCTTAACCAATTTTCTGGAGGAAAATCCGCGAGAAGCGAAGAGAATAGTTGAAAAAGTTATTTTGGCCGCAACGGCAAGAGAAGCCGCAAGAAAAGCAAGAGAATTAGTCCAACGTAAAAATGTACTTTCTGGCGGAGGATTACCAGGAAAATTAGCGGATTGTTCATCAAAGGACCCCGCAGAATCAGAACTTTTTCTAGTTGAAGGGGATTCGGCAGGTGGTACTGCTAAACAAGGTAGAAATAGACACTTTCAAGCAATTCTCCCATTAAGGGGTAAAATATTGAATGTTGAAAAGGCTCTAGAATATAAAATCTATGAGAATGAAGAAATCAAGAACATGTTTACTGCACTTGGTGTCTTTTTCTTCGAAGACGAAGATGGTACTAGAAAACTAAATCTAACCAAACTCAGATATCATAAAATAGTTATCATGTGCGACGCTGATGTCGATGGTTCTCACATTACAACACTGATTTTAACATTCTTCTACAGATATATGGTTGAGTTAGTTGAAAAAGGACATTTATATATTGCTAGACCTCCATTATTTTTAGTAAAAAAAGGTAAAGAACAACGTTACGCCTGGAATGATAAAGAACGCAAAGAAATAGCCCACGAACTAAGTGGAGGACGAGAGGATTCTGTCCATTTCCAAAGATATAAAGGCCTTGGGGAAATGAATGCCATTCAATTATGGGAGACTACCATGGATCCAAGTACGAGGACGCTATCACAAGTAACTATAGACAGTGCCGTTGAAGCTAGCCATTATTTCTCTATTTTAATGGGAGATGATGTCCCACCTAGAAGAGAATACATTGAAACTCATGCGCATTACGCTAAGATAGATATCTAATTTAGTCGTATTGCTTTTTATTGAGAAGCAATGCTTCACCAGTAAAAGTCTGATTTCCACTGCTTACTTCATAAATGGCACAATCGTATAGGACTCGGTTTTTGCCCGTAATTACCTCCTTAACGGTAATTATTGCCTCGTATTCAGTATCTATGAACATGGGCATTAACCACTGCATAGATTGCTTCAAATAGACATGCCCTTCAACCATCCATAATGCTCCGAATATCTTAGTAAAAACACTTGCTCCAAGAAAACCATGGATGATATTTCTACCGAAAATACTGTTTTTCCCCACTTCAGGATCAGTGTGCAAAGGATTTGTATCACCTGATACCTTTGAATATAAATCTACGTCTTCCTGGGAATATTGAAAACGGTGCTTGAATTGATCTCCTATTTTTAGCATTTTAATCTTAATTAATAGTTCGTTGACATCCAATATGCGATGTTATATTGTAATTTTGAGCCGCAAGATTAAGAAAAATAAAATAAATTTTTAAATATGTCTCTAAAAGATAAAAATAAAAACCTGATGAACGAAAAAATAGATGCTCAATTTGTCGATGAAATG
>JBDSHL010000353.1:0-9689 GCA_039918515.1 Saprospiraceae bacterium
CTCAATCATTTTAATCATTTAGAAAAATGTAAGCTTCTGATTCTAAAAGTTCAATTAATATTGCACACCTTTTGTTATTGTTAACCATATTATCATGTCGGATACTCATCATAAAGTCAAAACTGGATTAGCGGGAATGCTAATAAGTATTGGTATTGTCTTTGGAGATATTGGAACTTCACCGCTCTATGTTATAAAAGCTATTCTCACCGATAAAGTTGTTTCAGAACAACTTGTTCTTGGAGGATTATCTTGTGTCATATGGACACTTGTGTTAATTACAACAGTCAAATATGTTATCCTAGCTTTAAATGCTGATAATAATGGAGAAGGAGGAATCTTTGCATTATATGCTTTAGTTAGAAGATATAATTTCAAACCTGTAATTTATCCAGCAATTATAGGTTGTGCCATGTTGATTGCAGATGGATTTATCACTCCACCTATTACAATTTCTTCAGCAGTTGAAGGTTTTGCAATACTTATACCAGGATTAAAGACTGTGCCCATTGTAATGGTTATGCTTCTCATTTTATTTTCCTTTCAACAAATTGGAACTGAATTGGTCGGCAAGACTTTTGGACCGATTATGGTGGTATGGTTCTTAATGATTGCATTATTGGGATTTAATCAAATAGTGCAGTATCCGGAAATTCTCAAAGCAATAAATCCAAGATACGCAATTGATTTACTGGTTAATTATCCAAGGGGATTTTGGTTGTTAGGTGCTGTATTCCTTTGTACCACGGGAGGTGAGGCTTTGTATTCAGATCTTGGACATTGTGGCAAAGGAAATATCAGAATTACTTGGGGTTTTGTTATTATTTGTCTACTGTTGAGTTATGTTGGACAATCAGCATGGTTGTTACATAATCATATGGGTCAATCTCTTGCAAAAGAAGCGAGTGTTTTTTATTCAATTATGCCTGATTGGTTTCTTACAATCGGTATAATTATAGCTACTGTTTCATCTTTTATTGCAAGTCAGGCTTTGATTTCTGGGGTCTTTACCTTAGTAAATGAGGCAATGAAGTTGCATCTATGGCCTCGACTCAAAGTAAATTACCCTTCTACATTTAGAGGTCAGATTTATATACCTAAAATAAACTGGATTCTTTTCTGTGGTTGTATTGTAATTGTTTTGATCTTTCAGACTTCAACCAATATGGAAGCCGCTTACGGAATGGCTATTATAATCGATATGTTGATGACAAGTCTTTTACTTGGATTTTATTATAAGATCAGACTTCACAATTTTACAATTCCATTTATTGCTGCAGCTTTTTTTATCCTACTTGAAGGAACTTTTCTAATTGCAAATTTAGGCAAATTCACACATGGTGGATGGTTCTCTATTTTAATTGGATTTATTGGTGCTACTTTGGTGTTTGTATTATACAATGCTCAAAAAATACGGGAACAGCATACTCAATTTGTTAAACTCAACGACTACATTCCTATTATAAAGGATCTTCAGGATGATGAAACCATACCTAAAGAATCAAGTCACTTAGTTTATCTCGCACTTGCGAATGACAAGAGATTGATTGATTCAAATATAATGTATTCTATACTAAGAAAAAGGCCTAAACGTGCAGATGTCTATTGGTTTGTTCATGTTGAAATAGTTGATAATCCTTATCAGAAATCATTTCATGTAGATACCATTGTGCCAAAGGAGGTGTTTTTTATACAATTGCGTTTTGGATTTAAGGTCGAACATAGAGTGAATGCTATGTTTTTTGAAATTGTAGATCAGATGGTGGCAAGTGGAGAAGTCAATACGACTTCAAACTATCCATCTTTGAAAAAATATCATATGCCAGCTGATTTTAAATTTATCCTGTTGCGTACTAGAATTTCAGCAGATTCTGAATTAACAAGATTTGAAAGATGGGTAGTACAGACTTATAGATTGATTAAAAAAGTGAGTTTGCCAGCGTATGAAGATTTTGGATTGGAATTAGCCAATGTTGAAGAGGAAGTGGTTCCAATACTTCTTGCTTCCAAAGTAGAGATGAATCTTAAGAGGGAGTTTTAACCCGCTTTATGCAATAGACTTTCTATTACAAGCCAAAATGGCTTCAAATCTTAGCACTTCCTCGAATTTTTATCCTCACCATGGGGGTGACCATGTTTGTGGTAAAAATTCTCCGGGAGCACCAGTCTTTATTGGCCTTTTGACTTTCACTACGAAACTCTATTGCATAAAGCGGGTTTAATTGATTAAATTTTGGCCAGATTGATCATCTACGATAATTAAGTTCCAATGAAGTAATTCACAATATTGCTTGAGTGTGTTCAATAATTCTTGATTCCTTGATCTTGCCTTTGTCATTAATTCACTAGCCTCCGCCTTACGTAGAATATTATCGCGAATTTTGTCATGAATTAAATTTAATTCATCAGGTGTAAATTGATTGAAAGTACCTTGTTGAATATCAAAATAATCCATATTAATTTCATTGCTGATAACCTTTGGTGTAGAGCTGATTTTGATGGTGATGATTTTTTTATCTGCTTGAATGTTAATTTTGCTAGAATCCAATTCATAACCAACCAAAACCTTTGCGTTAGCTCTGATTATAATCGATTTTCGTAAAGGACTAATGTCAAAGAAGGAATAAGACTTCTCCTGGATGATTTCAGAAAACTGTCCCTCAACATTAATTATTTTAAATACGTTTTTAATTTTATTTAAAATAACAGTTGAATTCGTTTGACTTTTAATTTTTGAACTTACGAATCCTATTCCTGCATAAAAACCAATGATAAGACTAATTATGCAAAGAATTATTACTAAACCATTCTTGATCAAAGTGATTAATATTTAGCCGAGAAAGGATATTTTAATTTTTCGTAAGACTTGAGAATAGCTTTTACTGAACCTACGCTTAAAGGAGATTCAATGAGAACAGGAAGCTTGTTTTCATCATCTGCTACATTTATTTTTAAACTTGTATTTTTCCGAAAGGTATTTCCTACAATGACCTGTGTCAGACAGTTCAACACATTATAGTCTCCGCTTTCTTTCACTGATAACTTCGATTCGTTTTCACAGATTATATTCAAATTATATATTTCATTGTCAAGAATCATCTTAAATGGGATTCGTGATTTTGATTTCAACAAAGTTCTATCGAATGATCTTAAATGATAAAAAGTTGAAATGAGGTCATTTACTTCTTCTTGCATTGAAATAATAGTTAATTTTGTAGTGTTCATGTTCGTTCCGGTGTGAGAATGAATTAAATGGGTCGAATAATCAAATATAATTTTTTCGTAGTGATCATAGGATCCTTCATGAATATCTCGAATATATAATATGGGTCTTAAAGTCTTTTTGTCAATATAAGTGTGAAACTTATCACGGACTTTGTAAAACCATTCATAAGAAGAATAGGTCATGCCTGTTGCTTCAATGTGATAAAAATTTCCTTCATCCTTCACCTCAAATACCATCTCCCCAGCAGACAACCAAACAAAATTCCAGTTATAAAATATTTTATAAACAATCTTTTCTCCAGATAAGAATGGGCTTTCTTTGGCAGAAAGAGTAGGTTTAATCCCAAAACATAAAAGAATGAAGCAAAGAAGCTTTAATAAGAGGAGTCTTTCTCTTTTCAATCCCGAAAATTTATCCATCATATTACTAAAGGTTAGATTCTGCAAATTTATTCTATTTTAGACTCTAAATATTTATCCTTGGGATATTATTATTTCATATAATTTTGTTAAACATTATGAATTTGTCTAAATCGAGAATATTAGGGATTGATCCTGGAACCAACATTTTAGGCTATGGAATCCTTGAATTGAGGGGAGAAAAGGCCATTGTTCTTGATTGTAACGTTATTCATCTAAAAGAATTCGAAGATCAACAGACTAAGCTAAAAGAGATATTTCTCCAGTTACAGGACATTGTTGAAAGTTATCAGACTGGAATATTATCCATAGAATTGCCTTTTTATGGTAAAAATGCTCAATCCATGCTAAAGTTAGGAAGAGCCCAGGGAGTGGCAATTGCTGCGGGCATATTAATGGGCATGGAAATTCATGAATTCTCCGCTAAGAAAATAAAGAAATCAGTCACAGGCAATGGAAATGCTTCGAAAATACAGGTTGCCGAAATGATTTCTAAATTGCTCAATTATCACATTGAAAGTAAATATCTTGATGCTTCAGATGCCCTTGCTGCCGCCTATTGTTACACTATGAAGAGTAAATTCCCTGAGTTACAAACAAAAAATTCTAATTCATGGTCCTCCTTTATTAGTTCAAATCCAGAAAGACAAGTAAAACCCTGAAGCTAAAAATTAAATAAATGTTAAATTAAAATTATGTTTTCAACGATTGCGTTAAATAACTGTCTAATGATTGTAAATAAATTCAGAAAATGAAGAATGTTTTTTTTATTCTTGCCATTCTTAGTGTTGCGTCAGTTCATTCTCAGAGATTTCTAAGCAAAAACGCATTTATTAAATTCTACTCTTATACGCCATTAGAGAAAATTGAAGCTGTTAACAATACGGCTGCCTGTATTCTCGATGCCTCAACCGGAAATGTTGAAATTTCAGTTTTGAATACAGCATTTCAATTTAAGAAGGCTTTGATGCAACAACACTTTAATGAAAATTATATGGAGTCCTCCAAATTTCCTAAAGCAAAGTTTAAAGGAAAAGTAAACGAGCTCTCCAAAATCTACTTTGATAAGCCAGGAACTTATAAAGTGGATGTTTCTGGAGAATTAAATATGCATGGCGCTACAAATAATATCACGATTTGTGTAATAGTTGTAGTAGATGGAAATGGAAATATTTCGGGTGAAACAAAATTCAACATTAAGCCTGAAGATTATAATATCAAAATACCTAATTTGGTAAAAGATAATATCGCCAAAGAAATTGAGATTACTGCCAAGGCAGACTTAAAAAAAATGTAATTCTATTCCTACCAAAATACATCTCCACTAGAATGGTCTTGTGAAGCTCCAGTTACGGAAGCCAACACATTATTACTACCTTTCACTCTTAAGAAAGCTAGAAAAGCAAAAATTAATGCTTCCTTATAATTAATTATTTGAGGGTCTGGTCTGGAGAGTAATATGTTTTCTTTTAATCTCAATCGAATTTGATCTAAAAGAAAATTATTAAAAGTTCCTCCACCAGTAACAAGAATTTTTTGAGAAATTTGATTTGATTTTTCATTTATCCAATGACTAATTTGAGTCGCAATGTGCTCAACTCCTGTTCTTAACAAATCTTGTATTGAATCATTAGGATTATTTAAGTCTTTTAAAAAATTATTTTCAAACCATTCTCTTCCTAAACTCTTCGGAGATTCTTGTTTATAAAAAGGGTAAGTATTCCAATGGTCACATAGTTCATCAATTATAGTTCCTTTTGATGCTAATTCTCCACCATGATCATATTCAATACCAAGTCTATTGGCCAACATATTTAAGAGAATATTACAAGGACTGATATCACAGGCTTTTCTAATCCCATCATCAGACCAACTTAAATTTGCGAAGCCGCCCAAATTCAAACAAAAATCGAATTCAGAAAATAAGAGTTTGTCTCCAATCGGTACCAAAGGAGCTCCTTGTCCTCCAAGCATCATATCCTGTTTGCGAAAATTAGAAACAGTACTGATATTCGTTAATTTTTTTATGATTTTTCCATTGCCAATTTGTAATGTATATGCTTGGTTTGGCTTATGGAAAACAGTGTGACCATGCGATCCTATAAAATCCGGGGACAAATGATATTTTTCGTTAAAATTAATAATGCAATCAGAAATAAATTCTGCATATCGGATATCAAGTTCCTTTACTTCCAGTTCAGAATAATGGAACACTTGAGATAATTTGTGTTTCCACTCCTTAGCATATTCAATTGTTTCCGCTGCAAGAATTTCAAAATTGTATGCTTTAGTTTCATGTTTAAAGCGACAAGCTATAATATCTAACCCATCTAAAGAGGTGCCAGACATTAGGCCGAGAATTACTTTGTTGTCGTATGATTTAATCAAATCTATTATCTAACTAAGGTAAACATTCCTTTATGATGGAAATTCTGATCTTTAGGCACATCATTCACTTTCAACTTATAAATAACTTGATACACATAGGTTTATTTAGGAGAGAGAGATTATTCTTAAACATTCCATCCAATCTCGGAAGGTTTACAACATTAGACTCATAAACCTTGGCTCCCCATCGATTGTAAATTTTGAAATCAATTTCTGATATAGTGACCTTGCAATCTTTAGGAATAACAGCTGTGAATTTATTATTTTCCTTAGGATCTCCAAGTGTTACAACATTGGGAAATTCGAGACAAACCAAACAAGTTTTACTCCAGAGAATATTACCATTTGAATCAATTTTCAACAAGTAAATGTCATCAGCTCTGGTATCTGTACCATATAACCCTGTGCTACCAGCAATTGCGAATCCACCATCTCGTGTTCTGACTATATCTCTTCTGAATTCAGTGTTATTGCCAATTCTTTTCATCCATTTAGCTTTGCCAGTACTATCTACTCTTCCAATAAGCGTTGAAGCTTGAAAAAAGTTTGTTGCTAAAGGAAAAGTGAAAACAAGATCCGAACTGTCCGTTTCAGCGATTCCCATAACCGTATTCGTACCAGATCCAGATACACCCAACAATTTAGTCCACAATGCATTTCCAAGGCAATCATAACGGCTTAATACCCCCTGAGAGATATTATTGGTGTCTGTAAGAAAACCTAAAGTCGCAAAACCGCCATCTTTAAGGGATTCAATTTCAAAATAATTGGTGTGAATGAACTTAATGCTGCCCGTTTTGTATGGCGAAAAGTAGTAAAGCTTCTGAAATGGGTTACTTTGAGCTTGTATCTGAGTTTGATAAATACAGATCAGATAAAGTAGTATGAAAGCTCGTCCAAAAAATTGTTTCATATTTTCTGAAATAATGAGTCCAAAATTAGTAAAAAATAGAACTTTGCCAACAATACCTTATTATTAGGTCGTTTAAAAGGGAATGAAGAGAACATTTTTAGTAAATATAGTAATTTTAATACTGGTTAATCTACTCATTAAGCCATTCTATCTGTTTGGAATTGAGCGCAAATTGCAATTTATTGTGGGCAATGCAGATTATGGTCATTATTTCAATGTTTTTAATTTTACACTTATTCTACAATTCATAAATGATTTCGGAATTCAAAATTATACCAATAGGTTAATAAGCCAGAACCGTGAAGAATCGAGTAAAATTGTTCAGCCTTTGGTTGGGTTTAAAATTGTATTGTCAATAATATACTTATTAGCAACTACTATTTGTGCATTGATATGGTATGGTGAAGGATTGGATCTGGCATTTATTCTTCATCTGGCATTTAATCAAATTCTCATTAGTTTGATTTTTTTCTTAAGAGCGAATATTTCGGGATTGGGATTCTACAAATTAGATAGTTTCATTTCGATATTAGATCGATTATTGCTGATCATTATTATGGGATTTATTCTTTATACACCCATGTTGTCTGAAAAAATTAGTATTTCAACTTTTGTATATGTTCAATCTATTTCATTGTTCATCTGTGTTATAGTCAGTGGTTCAATATTAATAGGTCATAAATATGATTTCAAATTAATTAGTATTCAAAAATCAGAATTTTGGAAAGTATTAAAGATTTGTTTTCCATTTGCTTTAATATATTTGACCAGTTCTCTTTTTATGAAAGCAGATAGTATTTGGCTTGAAAAATATTTGACAAATGGTCACGAAGAAGCAGGCATTTATGCTTCCTGTTATAGGCTTTACGATGCTCTAACGATAATTTCCTTAAGCTTTGGCTCATTGTTATTAGCCATGTTTGCAAGGTTACACAATGACTTAGAGAAAATAAAACAATTGCTTTCAACTTCAGTAAGTATACTTTGGATCATTGCTCTGTTCTGTGGCTTTACTGGTTTTTTTTATTCGGAAGAATTAAATTTATTATTAAATAAAAGTAACAGTGGATATTCACAGAAAATAATTTCAATTCTTTTAGTCGCTTTTATTCCAGGGAGTATTAACTATATTTTTGGTGCTTATTACCAAGCCAGTCATCGAGAAGCCCTATTATATAAACTTTATGGAGCGATTGCGATAATCTCAATTATACTTAATTATTTTAGTATTCCTTCCGTAAAGGCCATAGGATGTGCCTTGACTTTTTTGATCGTACAGCTTATCCTTACTGTGGTAAGTATAATCTTTATTAAGAATGAATTAAAAGAATTGTTTGCCATAAAATACAAACTTCTATTATTTAGTGCAGGACTTGGGTCAGTATATTATGTTGTATCAAGTCAATTGAATTTATATTATATGTTGGAATGGATTATTATTGGGTTTATTGGAATTGGGCTATTATTCCTAAGTAGAATAATTAGTATTGGATCCATAAAAAAACTATGGCTAGAAAAATATTAAGACGGAAGTCTTTGTATTAATCATCGATTTTTCTACCTTTTGCAACTTCCAGACTCTGGTCTAAGTTCTTAGCTCTTTTAAGATTTACCAATAAAGAATTGAATGCAGATTCAGTTGAAGTATCATAGACTTTGCCATTGTAACTTACTTTGCCACTTCTAAGATCCCACTCTTTTCCCATTAGTACAAAACGGGAACGTACTTTTGGGTTTGGGCCAAAGATTAAAAACTTTTCAGTTGATTCTTTGTCAAAACAAATGGCGAAACGGTCTTCTTTTGGCATAAAAAGTAGAACGCCCGGAGTTCCATTTTTTATGACAACTTGTTCGATTTTCTCACCATCTTTTATAAGTATTTTACCCCCAGATATATTGCTTTCTCCTGAGCTAAGCCTTCTGGTTAGAATAAGGTCTTTAGCTATATAGAATTGTATCTTTTTTAATTCTGCTTCATTCCATTTGTTTTCAGAGATGATTTCCTTTGTTAATGGAGTTAAGCTTGGGCTGCAAGAATTAAGACAAATGAATGTACTTATTAATGCAATGCAAAGTTTGTTGAAATTCATATTTTTTTATTTAATGACGAAGTTAGTATAGGTATTAGACTAAGAAGGTTATTTAAAGTTTAATTAACTGGAAATAGTGATTTTTAATTTTTATTTAACGCTTCTATGGATACTATAATTCTTTATACATAAAGGGCGAATTATGACTAATTGTGTACTTTTGCAGTCCAATTTTTTATTTTTGAAAGCACAAGAACAAATAGATTTTCATTATCAAGTTGAAAAATTTAGTTTAGATGAAACTAAGATCAAATTGTGGATACTGGAGATCATAAAAGAGTACAATAATTCTTTAGAGGGACTTCAAATAATATTTTGTTCTGATGAAGAATTATTAGAAATTAATAAGGAGTATCTAAATCACGATTACTATACAGATATTATTACTTTTCCATATCAGGTCAATCCAATTATAGGTGATATCTTCATAAGTGTGGATAGGGTAAGAGAGAATGCCATTGAATATAAAGTAAGTTTTTTGAATGAGTTGAGGCGTGTTATTATTCATGGCGTATTGCATCTACTAGGATTTGATGATCTGGAAGAGGAAAGCAAGCAAAGGATGCATGAAATGGAGGATAAGGCTTTGGAGGGTTATAATTAATTCAATTAGCATAATTGCATAAAAAAAAGCCACTTAAATAAGTGGCTTT